>URTB01000006.1 GCA_900550595.1 uncultured Collinsella sp. | reverse complement strand
CCCGCGACCAAGAACTTGCAGCTCGTCGGCCTAGCCGGCGAGCTTTTTTGTTATTGCGGATCAATGTTTTCGACCCAGTTCTCAACTTCCCAAACAAAATCTCGATCTGTAACATCTGGACCCGATTTGGGCGGCTAGGTGTTACAGATCGAGATTTTCTAGCAGGCGGGTTTGGTTTGTCTTGATCTGTAACACCTGGGGTCGTTTTTGGCCGATGGATGTTACAGATCGAGACATTTTGTTGGGACGGTTCCCGTTGTCCCGATCTGTAACAGGTAGGGGCCAAAAGTGGGCCTAGATGTTACAGATTGAGATGTTTGGTCGGACCGAATTTGTTCGTCTCGATTTGTAACATCTAGGGTCGTTTTTGGTCTGTAGGTGTTACAGATCGAGATTTTCCGACGGACCGCTCCCGTTTGTCTTGATCTGTAACAGTAAGACCCGGTTTTTGCCGAGTAACTGTTACAGATTGAGACAAATCGACGGGCCGCCCCGCCCCATCCACCTGCCGCCATCTGATATTCGCCGATTTTCGTTGTGCCGCTGTACCCCCATGCCATATCCTCTAGACAACTACGCGGCATCATCGCCGCCGCGCCTACAAGAGAGGAATGTCCATGACCGCACCTGCATCCAAACTGCTCCAGCCCATTACGGTTGGCCCCCTTGAGCTCAAGAACCGCATTATGTTCCCGCCGCTGACCACTGGCTACGAGGAGCGCGACGGTTCCATCGGCGAGCGCAGCCTGGCTTTTTACGAGCGCCTGGCCCGTGGCGGCGTGAGCTACATCGTCATCGGCGACGTCGCTCCCGTTATGACCGCGAGCCCCACGCCCAAGCTGGCGACCGACGCCCAGATCCCCACGTTTAAGGCCCTGGCCGACGCCGTCCACAAGCACGGTGCCAAGGTCGCGCTGCAGCTGTTCCACCCCGAGTACGACGTGCCCGGCGTCGGCCGCATGGTCATGGGATCCATGGCCGCCGCCAAGGCCGCGCAGGAAGCCAAGGCCGCCGGCGACGAGGAGACCTTTGCCGCCAAGATGGCCGAGTCCAACGAGATCCGCAAGCAGGCATATGCCAAACTGCACCACGACATGCAGCACTTTGTGAACGAGGCCAGCGTGGAGCAGCTCACCCAGATCAAGGAGGCTATCGCTGCCTCGGCCGCTCGCGCGCAGCAGGCCGGAATCGACGCCATCGAGGTCCACGGCGACCGCCTGGTGGGTTCGCTGTGCTCGGCCATTCTCAATAAGCGCACCGACGAGTACGGTGGCTCGTTCGAGAACCGCGTTCGCTATGCGCTCGAGGTCGTCGCTGCCATTAAGGAAGCCGCGCCGCAGCTGATGGTGGAGTACAAGCTCCCCGTGATCATGGAGAACCCCGACGGCACGCCGCGCGGCAAGGGCGGCCTGCAGCCCGACGAGGCCTGCGAATTTGCCAAGCTGCTCGAGGGTGCGGGCATCGACATGATCCAGGTCGCGCAGGCCAACCACACCGGCAACATGGGCGACACCATTCCGCCCATGGGCGCCATGCCCTACAACTGGACGCTGCCCGTGGCCGAGCGCGTCAAGGCCCTGGTCTCCGTGCCGGTGGCAACCGTCGGCCGCGTGGTCTCGGTCGAGGCCGGCGAGAAGATCCTGGAGGATGGCTCTGCCGACATCGTCGCCTATGGCCGCTCGCTCATGTGCGACCCCGACATTGCGCTGAAGGCCGCCACGGGCGAGCCCATTCGCGAGTGCCTCAACTGCAATAAGGGCTGTGTCGACGCGATTCAAAACCGCAAGTACATCTCGTGCGTGCTCAATGCCGAGAACGGCGACGAGGCGACCATCGCCATCAAGCCGGGCGAGGGCGACAAGAAGATCGCCGTGGTGGGCGGCGGTATTGCTGGCCTGGAGGCCGCACGCGTGGCGGCCAAGCGCGGCTACGATGTGACCGTCTACGAGGCGAGCGACCATCTGGGCGGCCAGATTGTGCTGGCGGCCGCGCCCCCGCGCAAGGACGAGATCATGCGCTCGGTCGAGTACTACGAGAAGATTCTGCCCGGCCTGGGCGTGAAGGTTGAGCTCAACCATGCCGCTACCGCCGAGGACCTCAACGCCGCCGACGCCGCGATTGTGGCCGTGGGCGCGCACGACGTGGTCATCCCCGTTCCGGGTGCCGACTCGGAGAAGGTCGTCTCGAGCTGGGACGTGCTGGCCGGCAAGGTGGAGCTTACGGGCCGCGTCACCGTCATTGGCGGCGGCCTGGTGGGCACCGAGACTGCCGAGTACCTGCTGCAGCACGGCTGCGAGGTGGCGATCGTGGAGATGCTCGACAAGATTGCCGCGGGCGAGTCCGAAACCATTCTGCCGCTGATCATGAGCGACTTTGCAGAGCATAACGTGGAGCAGCACGTGAAGACCCGCCTGACCGCCATTACCGACGAGGGCGTGGAGGCCATTCGCACCACCGAGGACGGCGCCGAGGAGCCGGTGAAGATCGTCTGCGATTACGTGGTGATGGCCGTGGGCTCCAAGGCCAACGCGTTTGACCTGGACGGCGTGACGGTACCCGTGACCTACGTGGGCGACTGCTCGGGCGAGCGCACCGCCGACATCGCGAGCGCCATTCGCACGGCGTATCACGCGGCCAACGAGCTGTAGCCGAGAAAGCCATCGCGTATTGAGTGGGCGGGGAGTGCCGTATCGGTGCTCCCCGCCTTTTTGTCGATAAGAGTGCCCCTGACCAGCGGGTTCAGAAAATCCGAATCTCATGCACCAGAAAATCCGAATTATATGAACACGAAAATCCGAATCGCAACCACCTGAAAATCCGAATTTGCTACAGTGGAATAGAAGAATCAGAAAGCAGGAACTGGAAATCTGCGGGGGTGGCTCATGGCAGGCGAGAGGCTACATCGGGACGGATACATCCCACGTATCGTGGATGCGCAAATCGAGCGCTACCTTCGTGTCTTTGGCGCGGTCGAGATTGCGGGCACCAAGTGGTGCGGCAAGACGTGGGCCGCGCTCGAGCACGGGGCGTCCGCCTCGTATGTCGACGAGAATCTCGACCTCGCGCGTGCCGACCCGGCGATGATGTTGCTGGGAGACCGTCCGCATATTATCGATGAGTGGCAGCGCGTTCCCCAGATTTGGGACTACGTTAGACACGAGGTCGACCGCACCCGGGGTACGCGCGGCGCCTATATCCTCACGGGTTCCGCCACGCCTGCGTTTGGCTCAAAGGCGGAGGCGCCCGCGCATAGTGGAGCCGGCCGCATCGGCCGCGTCCGCATGCACCCCATGACGCTTGCCGAGACAGGTGAGTCCAACGGCAAGGTGAGCCTGGCGGGCTTGTTTGAGCATCGTTTTGAGCCCTGCCGGTGCAATGGCGATACGCCGGGGCTTGTCGAAGCCGCTTGCCGCGGCGGCTGGCCCGAGGCGATCGATATGGTTTCGGCTGACGCCCAGCTCATCGCCCGCGAATATCTCAACACCACGTTTTCGAGCAGCTTCCCGGCGGTCGGTCTCGACCCCGATATTGCTCGTCGAGTCTCCGCATCGATCGCGCGCAATCTGGGACAGGCAACCACGTATAAAACGATTCTTATGGATATGTTCGGTGCCGAGGAGGAACCCGCAGCGTTTGCCGATGAGACCAAGGTGCGCAGGTACCTAGATGCCCTCAAAGGCATGTTCATTCTCGAGGAGGTCCCCGGTTGGGTTCCCGCCGCGCGCGACAAACGGCGCTTTACCGTCAAGCCCAAGCGCTATCTGGCAGATCCGAGCCTTGCTTGCGCCTTGCTAGGTATGTCCTCGCGGGCGCTGCTTGCCGACTGGCAGACATTTGGTCTGGTGTTTGAGAATTTGGTCATACGCGACCTTTCGGTCTACGCACGTTCGCTCGACCTGCTGGATAGCACGCCCGTGCGCTATTATCGCGACGATTCGGGTCTTGAGTGCGATGCTATCGTGCAGCTAGCCGACGGACGGTGGGCCGCCTTTGAGATTAAGGTGAGTGAAGATAAAGCGAACGCCGGCGTCGAGAGCCTCAAGCGCGTTTGCAAGAAGGTCTGTGGAAATCCTCGTTCACGCACACGCGAACCGGAGTTTATGGCCGTGATTGTGGGGGTGGGTGAGTACGCCCGCGAGGTCGAGGACGGTATCTACGTGATACCCGTTCGCGCGTTGGGGTGTTAAGGGGCGGCACGCCGTGTGTCCGCTGCCCGGTGCCACGGACTGGTGCAAGGGGGCCAGGTTTGTTTGCACCATGTTGGTGCGAAGTAACCTGCCCCCTTGCACCAAGGGTTTGACTTTTAAGACATCATTAAGGCTTGCGTTGTGGAGCGAACCGCAGGTCAATGCTATTCTTTTACCTTATCGTATGGTGTTGTATTCTGCCTGAATTCTCTACCTGCGAACAACGGATAAACGCGACCGAGCGGAAAAGGATGGCACGCCCGCAAGCAGGGCAAACGCAAGCGATGAGTGGCATGGACCGACATAGCGAGCTCCAGCAGCACAAGACGGCGGCCGAGTACCGTCAAGCTGCCGACGAGCACGTGCGGACCCTCAAGGATTTCTGGAAGGATTTCCTGGTGAGCGGCCTGTTTGTGCTGGCCGCCATCGTTGCCATCTTTGCATGCCTGGCCTGGTTTGCCGCGAATAACCGAGTGAGCGCCACGGGGAGCACGATCGGGGCGAAGGCGGATCGGTACACACTGACCGCCGCGGGCGAGGGTGAGTCCGGCTCGCACGTGGGCTATTACGAGCGCTCCGAGCGCACGCCCGAGGAAAAGGATGCCATCGATGGCTTGGATACGACCGACGCCATGACGGTAACGCTCGGCTCCAACCTGAACAACGAGACCGCTGGCTCTCTGTACCCGGGTGCTCGCGGCAAGATTACATTTACGGTGAAGCCGCTGGTGAGTGACCTGGACGGGGTCACGATCAATCTGTCGCGCTTGCTTAAGGTCGCGAACATTGTTGGCGTTGTTGGGGACGGAGGAACGCTGGCGCCCGAGGCGGAGGCGCTCCTTGGCTTGATCAAAGGCCACTTGCTGTTCTTTACGAGCTGCGACCAGAACGGCTATTACTCGGATCGTGTGGTTGATAGCAAGATCGAGATTCACAAGAACGCGTTTTGCGAAAACGGCGATGCGGCCAAGCCAACGAACAAACCCGTCACCATCAATCTGTACTGGGTATGGCCGGAGTACTTTCAGAACTTCGTCCTTACCGGCAACACGAATTACTACAAGAATCTGTTTGCGGCGGCGGGCGACGCAAAGTCTGACTACGGCGCTCTGCAGGCGGACATGAACGAGCATAAAGCGAACTACTTCTATGGCGCGGCAAACGGCACGAGTGCTGCCAACGCTCCTGCGGTTTCGACTGACATGTCCTTCAGCGACACCGCCATCTGCTCGGCGCTGTACAACAATGCCGACGAGCAGATCGGTAATAAGGTCAAATACATCCAACTTAGAATTAGCGCTCAGGAGGGCGTGAGCTCATGAGCACCATGCAAACGCGCCTCGGCGATGCCCGCAATTGGATAGAAAACCACCGCGCACAGGCTCTTGCGGTCCTGATACTGCTGGCGGCAATCGTTCTTATCATCGGCTTGTCGCTCTCGTGGTTTGTGGGCAGCAAAAGTCTGTCCACGGTGGGCAAGATCCAAACGCCCGCGCAGCTCAAGATCATGGGTCCCAACCAGACAAGCATCGAGCCCATCGAGATTTCGTATGACGAGTCGCGCGGCGATGAGAAGAAAGACGACGGCACCGTGACCGTTCGTCGCGCGTTTTGTGTGCAGAGCGACAATGGCGATCCCGCTGCCGGCGGTCAAGCGTTTGAGCTGCAGATTGCCAACACAACGAATATCACGGGGCTGACAATCAACGTGTATCACGTGACGGTCAACGATCCGAGTAATACGAGCGGCACTGTGGTCGGCCTCGACGGGCTCAATCAGCCGTATTCGTGGAGCAAGAAGGGCACCCCGATTGAGTTCGCTTTTATCAACTCCGCGGACGGGACAAGTGCGTTGGCTAAAGAGCTTGAGGCAAACGACCCGACGTACGGCTTGTACGTGAATGTCCAGAAAAACGCCCGTCCGCTGTATCGGTATCACAAGTTCGCAAAGAGTGGGCTCGATGGCTGGAACGGCAAAACAGCCAACGCCGCCACGAACTTCATCATCGAGTGCACGTGGAATCCGGGCGTTGCGACCGTAAGCGGAAAGACGGTCTCCAACGTCAAAGAGACCGACATGGTTTATCTAATCGCTCGCGTCACGAGCGACAACTAATAAGTAGGAAGGGAGGGGCGCCAGATGCGAAAAGACAAGAACGAGCAAAATGAAATCGCAAGGCCTGCTGGCAAACACTTTGCACAGGTTGATGATCATGCGGCGAAGTCTGCCTTGGCGGAGTCTGCTGCCCCTAATTCCAAAGTGCGCAAGCGCCTGTGGGCGGTTGCGGTGCTGCTATGCGCCGTCGCGATTGCGACGGGTACCTACCTTACCTACACGGCCTTTTTGGCGGGTGACTTTCTTAAGTCGGTCGCTGTCTCGGGCACGTCACAGGCGCTGTTTGCCTCGGATATGCTTGCGGGCTACACGAATGAGACGCTGAATGACGAGGGTATTGCCGTCCGAAGCGTCATCGCCGACACGAGTGGGGAAAACTGCTCTTTTACCTTCCGCATTTACAACCATCTGCTGGGCGACAAGAACAAGGTCAACGACAAGGACGTTAACGCGACGCTGAGCGTGACGGCGACGGGTACGACGAAAGCTTGGAGCATAAGCGGTTCGCCCACGCTGACGGCGGGCGGCACGGTCGGCCTTTCCTTCCCTGCCAACAAGGCAACCATGTATACCTATAAGGTTACGTTTTCCAAGGCGGACCTCAACAAGGCCTCCTTCACCGTTAAGGCCCAGGTCGGCTCCAATAGCCCTGGCACCAACCTTAAATGGCTCGCCGCCAAGATTGCGCCTTCCGAACGTGCAGAGGTGACGGCTTCGGGCGTTTCGGGCGAGTGGGTCGATAAGAACAAGGATGATACGAATGTCGGCGACTTCGACGCCTACAACTATCGTGTGACCGTTACGGGCGCTACGACTAAGGTAGAGCTCACGTGGGGAAGCGGGGTCGAGCTCGATCCGTTCTTTGAGGCGAACCACAAGAACTGTGTTAAGCAGGAGGCCGTCAGTGGCCACTCGGTTACATACGATGCGTCCCCCGGCTCGGAAATCATCACCTTTTACCGGAAGGGCACCTCGAAGCCGACAAGCTTCAATAACATTGGCGTTACGTGTTCGGCCGCGAAGAACGAGCCACAAGCATAGATTTTGAGACCCCGCACGGGGGGCATGAGATAGGACGAGGTAGGACCAGATGAGAACGGCAAAGCGCATAACAACCGCATGCCTGACTGCGATCATGATTTTCCAGGCGCTTGCGCCCTCCACGGAGGTGTTCGCGCAAGAGCTCGACGCCGTTATGGAGGCGTCCGTCTCCGCCGCGCGCGCCGCGGGCAACACGGCGCGCTCCGTACAGGATGCTGTGGCCACCGCGCTGCAAGATGCTGACCAGGCTACATCTGATGATGTCGCAACGACTCCGGGCGCCGACGCTGGCGCTACCGAGGGCGGCGACGGTTCTACCAACGCTGGCGAATCGCAGGACTCCACGACCGATGGAACCACCAGCGGCGATACCCCAACGGAGGGCGACGCGTCCCAAGACGATGCGGCTGCCGATGAGGGTGCTGCTGACGGAGAACAAGCGGATGACGCGGACGCGGATGCTGCTGATCAGGCAGACGCCAACTACCCCATCGCTACTGTCGAGGCTCTCAGGCACGCGTTGGGCGACGGCGATGTCACCACCGATGACTCAGGCGCCGTCACGGCCATTACCTTTGAGTCCAACGCCGACCTTATCGCCATCTCCAACACCGATCCCGCCATCTACCAGAACGCGAACATCTCCAAAGGTGGCTCGACCGGCATCGACTTCGACGTGTGCGGCGCGGAGATCGTGGACGGCCTGGGTGGCCTCACGTTCCAGGGCTTCGGCAGCGATGCCTACCCTTTCAAAGGCGCGCTCAACCTCGGCGACAGGACCCTGACCGTCAACAAGACGCTCTTCAACAACATCGAGCTCAGCGACGCCAACAGCACCGTAAAGCTCACCTGGAAGGGTACCGATGCCCAGCCCATCGTGGCCGCAAAGGTCACGGGCGCGGACAAGACGCTTGCTGCCACCGTTACCGTGGGCGCGCCCAAAAGCGATGCCGAAAAGGACATCTGCAAGCTAACCTCGCCGCTTGTGGGCGAGGTCACGGGCGCGCTCACGCTTAACGCCACCTATACGACAAGCGCGAACAGCCCCCTGGCAGTCGATATGCAATCGAGCGCAGGCAACATGGGCTTGCTTGTGAACACCCTTGCCGAAAGAGCATCGTTTACGCTTGCGGGCCTTACCCTGCCGGATAAACTCAACGGCACGCCCACCATCAACGCGACAGCCGATGGCGCCAACGCAGGAGGCCTTATCGGCGAGGCGCAGGAGGGTGCCACCGTCGCCCTACCAACTGGCATAGATGTCTCGGCGCTGAGCGTCGCAGGTAAAAACGCGGCGGGCGGTCTTATCGGTAAGGCGACTAAGCTCACGCTCACCGTGGGCAAGGATAACAGCGGAAAAGACGCCTCGGGCAAGGCCATTGCCATCAAGCCCGCGTATGCGGTTGGATCGTCATCTGCCGGGACGTATGCAGGTGGCCTTATCGGCGACGCCTCGTTTGCCGACGCATTCACCATCAACAGCGGCATCTTCGACTTTGGCAAGGGCGTGGCGCTCAGTGTGTCCAACACGAGCGCTGCCCCTTCCGCCGGCGGACTGTTCGGCGTACTCGACATATCGAACGGCGACGTGGCCGTCAATGGCGGTTCGTATACAAGCACGCTACAAAACGGCAAGGATGACAACAAGCACGGCAACTACGGCGGCTTGGTGGGTAAGCTGTGGGGGAAGAAGAACGGCGACGCGCTGCATGCCTTTACGGTGCAGGGTGATACTGCGGTGTCGTTCGGCGTGGGCTCCAACGGCAAACTCACCTACGCAGGCGGCCTAGTAGGCTACCTTGGCGAAGGCGGCGGGAGTGCTAACGTGTCCGCCGTGGTCATCAGTGATGCAACAGTGACATGCTCAACCTCGGGCTACGCCAGTGCAAATGGCAAATACGGCGGCGCCGTGGGCGTCGTGGACACAAACAACGTTCTAGAAGTGCGTGGCCTGAAGGTCAAAACCGCCAGCGGCGCTACCATCGGCGGCACAAACGGCGGCTTTGCCGGAGTCGTTGGGTCGTCGTGGCTCGGCATCGTCAAGTTCAGCGGTGTCACCGACCTGTCGGATGCCACCTTCGTGGAAAATGATCACACCGCGCAGCTGATTTATGAGAACTTCAACTCGCTGATTTTTGCCGCCGGTAGCGGAAGCGATAGCGGCACCGCCGCAGGCGATACCATGAAATGGCAATATAAGCGCCCCTCTACGCCCGTCAAGATCGATGACGTGTACAGTTGCGGCCAAGTCATTCGCTTGGGCAACCCGTTGAGCGAGAACCTCATCTCCATCAACGAAGCGCACCAGTGGAGCTTTAGCTCTAAGCTCGTAAAAACTGGCGATGCATTTGCGCTGGCAAGTATCGACGATTTCGCAAAGCTGGCGATTACCTGGCAAACCAACGGCTACTACTCGATGGTTGACGGCGTTACCGAAAACAACCTTAACGGCTTGCAGTCCTCGACCATTACGGTGAACGGAACTATTGATCTCAAGGGCACGGGCCTAACGGGTTTCACGCAGGATCGTGCAGACGGCTCGCAAGTTTTCTCGGGAACGTTGAACGGTGGCGGCACAATTAACCTTGCCGTCGGCGAGCCGTACGGCAAGCGTGGTGAAGCTGTGCTCGACGGCAATGACACGAGCGACGGCAACGGCAAAATCTACCGCCACGGTCGCTTGGGCTTGTTCGCGGCCGTCAACGGCGCAACCATCTCCAACGTCACAATCGCTGGCTCCATGAAGTTCGATAACGGTTCGGCTATCGATGCCGGGTCGCTTGCAGGTACCATCGTCGGCAACCTGTCATTGTCTGGCGTAACGTGCAAAACGAATATCGCGTGTGATGATACGTTTGCCAATGACGTGAACATTGGTGGTATTGCGGGCAGCGTGTCGGCGGCTTCTACGGTTGCGTTTGAGGGCAACAGCAAGGCCCAGGCGACCATCACTAAAGCTCAAACGCTTAACGGCAATATGCGCATTGGCGGCGCCATCGGCAATGTGGGCGACTATACCTCGACATTCAATGTTACGCGCCTCGAAGTCGGCGGCAAAATCAAAACTGGCGATTGCGCCGGCGGCAAGATTGCACAGGTCGGCGGCCTTATTGGCCGCATTGTGCAGGGATCGAACGAGAAGTACGTTACCATTACCGGTCTTAGCTTTAGTGAATTCGCTATGACCGTGGGCAAGAACGGCGACAAGCTCAACGGCGCCGGTGGTCTTCTGGGCTACAGCTGGGGCAACGCCATCGTCACCATTGGCGGTGCTGCTGCGAATACCAGCGACAGCACCTACGCCCTCAAAACTACCAACAACACGACCGTGACCGCAAATGGCTCTACCGAGGTCGGCGGCCTCGTATACGCCGCCAGTGGCCACTGGATCATCAATAATTATGCTATCAATTTGGCCAATGCTTCCTTCACCGCCAATAATGCAACCACGCTTGGCGTTCTTATTGCTCGTGGCGGTACATCCGATTCAAATAGCTTTGGTGCCGAGACCAACTATAACGGTCTATATCTGGAGGACAGGGCTTCGTGGGACACCGCTTATGCTGTGAATGGCGTGTCTATAACCGCCCCAAAGGTAACGACATACGACGAATGGCTTGCAAATGGCGTGAAGCCCGAAAGCAATCTGATCGAAAGCGGCTGCAATGCGGTTGTCTCGCTTCGTACCAAGGGCCAAAAGCTGGACATGAGCGGAGATCCCGCTAGAGATAATAGTTATCAAAATCGCATTGCCCCCGCTAATTCTTCTGATGGCTTTCCACAATCAAATGGTTCTGTTCGCTACTACTACAATCTTGACAAAGCATATGCGGAGGTAGGCAACAATCCGGAAAACGCTAGCAAAGACAATTGGATGAACTCCGCAGAGTACTTATTACTTTGGTGTGCGTACCTGTATGCTCCTAGCGCGATTCAGGACTATATCATTCCGGGAAATCAGGCTATTTTCCAAGGAAACAATATTGGCACGAGCGACAGCGCGGGCGTGGAAATCAATTTAGATGGATACAGTTTCTATCCCACTGACCCCGCGAGTGGCTCAACGGTTACTGTGAATAATGCAACGATTACGTTCCATTATTCCGACATTAAAGATGAGCAAGAAGGTAACAAAAAGAATAGCGAAGCCACGCAGCACGAAAATATGCACTGCGCTCTCATCGGAACCCATACGGGCAGCCTCAAGGTTAAAAATGTCACGCTTGCAGGCACCGTGGGCTCTGTTGTGAACGATGCGGGAAGTTCGTCCGGTGCACTTGTGTGCCGCTGTATCTATGGGCCCATCAATGAGACTAATGTGGCGCAGCTCGAGATAGATGGTCTGACACTCGACGGCTTGACGGTCGACGGTGTGAATGACAATACCAGTTACGCTCCTCTGCTTATCAACGAGATGCAGACATGCGTGAACCTGAGCGCTAAGAATATTTCAACCCGTAGCTACGCGAATGGGGCCACGGCGGCAACCTCGCTCTTCGGCAGACTCGGCGTGGGGAAAAATTCCGATCAGGTGACGGTGAGGTTTGAGCAAATCAGCTTGCCCAGCAAAAAGAACGATACGATCTTCACCCATGCGAGCCTGCTGGAGAGTTTTGGCTACAAAAGTACGGGTACGGGCTCTGCGGACTATACCTTTACTAGGGCTGAAGCCGATGCGGGCAAGGTGACATATGGAAGCGAAATCGATGCCAAGGACAAGGAATACTCTGGCAAGCAGCTTTGGTATTACGACAAAGAAACCTATGCCACCCCTAATGGCTTGGTGACGGTTGATAAAAAGCCGGCAGATGCCAAGAATCCTCGGTTTGGTGACTATCTTCCTTATGTTTACAAGGGAAAAGCCACCGAGGATGGCGTCCAGTATCACGAAATCAAGGTTAACCAGCGCATCCCTAACCTGATGACGGGATGCGGTACGTATGGCGATCCGTATGCCGTTACGGACGCGACGGAAATGAACGCCATCGCTAACTACATCAACAACAGCGTGGCGTTGGATGGCTGGGAAGTCACTATTGCCGCCGATCAGTCCAGACTGTGCGAGCGGCGTAGCAAAACGAAGATCGACAGCGCGAGGACCGACAACGAGGTCGTGTACGTCTATAAGCAGGCGAACGGTGCTGATAACAAATGGGAGAAGAAGAACGGCGATGCAACGACCGATCCCTCGCAGACGTTGAGCGACGAAACTATGCACCGCTATGTGCAGAGTGCGTATTACAGCATTGAGCCTCCTGAGGGCAATAAGATTACCGTCGATGCGGCCTTGTTTGGCGGATTTGGCAACAAGGCCAATCCGTTCCGTGGCGTAATTGTTGGCGACCTAGGCAAGTCAACTGCGGCAATTGAGATTGAAAATAACAAGGGCGAGCTTCGCGGTCTCATTCCCTATAGCTATGGCAGCGTGGTGCGCAATCTCAACATCAACTATGTGAATGCGCAGGCGACTATTACTTATTCTGATAAGGATGAGGACGGCGTTCCGACAGCGTTTTTCGGTGGCGTTATCGGCTGCATTCTTGGCGGCGATAACATTATTGATGGCGTGGTCGTAAACAATCCAAATAACGGTTCGACAGCGTACGGCTTTACCGTTGTCAGCAACCCCGATGTCAGCAGATCGCATCTTGTTCCCATTGGCGGCTACGTTGGCGCTATTGCGGGTGGCGGCGTGATTTTCCGCCATACGGGCACCTCGTGGCGTGGTGGTACAAAGAACAAAAAGTACAAGCCCATTGAGGAAGATGCCGCAAAGTATGACCAGTACGATAACCCTTACGTTGGCCGCGTGATCGACGGCTATGCCTTTAGCGAGGGCTGCAACGTCGATAACGGTGACGCCAACTACAAAATCAACGAGCTCATAAACAAGGGAACCCCCTGTGTCACCACCACGGGCACCGACAACAAGTACATCGGCACCAACGCTGAGGCGCCCGTGACTACGGTGGAAAACGCCCAGGGCCTTTTGGTGCTCTCGGCTATCATCAGCTCGGGTGCGGGTGCTGGTGCGGCACATACCAACTATGCCGATTATGGCGTGTTCCGCGGCTCCAAGGCGTACTGGGGCAACGACACGGAAGATCCGGCGATATGCGGCTATTTGTTTGGCAACAAGAACTATGGCAAGGTACGAAATGCCAACTACGACAGTGTGGGCAAGCCCGCGGGTGTCGCCAGCGATTTCGAAGCCGCCAAAAATGATGACCAGAAGGCTCCCGGTAAGCAGGGCTGGCACGGACCCCTCGACGCGGACAACGACGTGAACTCGCCCTACCTGGTGGCGTCTTATGCTGCCAACTACCAAACGGGCTACGTGTGCGCCTCGAAGTCGATTGGCATGAGCCTGGAGTTCAAACAGGGCGCCCCCTACGATATGACCGGTTACGGCACGGGATATGTGGGCCTTAACGGCCGCTACTATTCCAATGCCTGCGACTCGAACGAGGCGACCACCGACCGCGACCGCATCACGCCGCACATAGCCACGATCGACGGTAACGGCGCCACCATCACGGTGGGTACCGAAGACGCCGCCTACGGCGCCGTCGAATACGCCGACGACGACTATAAGGTCTCGGGCGTAGGCGGCCTGTTCAGCACCGTGATGTTCACCTCCACTAATGTGGGGCAGAGCGTTACCGCGAACGACCGCGCGCAGGTCAAAGACCTCACCTTTAGCAACTGCAACGTAGCGCTCACCTATATCGACACCAACGGCGAAGCCAAACCGGGACAGGCGACGAACGACCTTATCGGCACTGGTCTTTTGGCGGGCGCAACGGCCAACTACGACGTCTGGACGTGCGGCGTCTACCGCAACGTGCAGATGAAGAACTGCACCGTGTCGGGCGCTAAGAGCGTAGGAGGGCTTCTTGGCAGCTCGGGCCGCGCCAGCAGAAGTACGGACAGTGACGTGACCTATATGGTCAAATTCAGCTCCACGTGGGCACCCATGTATCTCTACGACTGCTCGTACACCGGTCTTAACGTCGCGGGCGAGAAGTACGTCGGCGGCTACGTGGGTACGGTCGCCTCGTCAAGCGGCGTGTGGACAACCGCGGCCAAAGGGATGAGCGAGAAGGCTGTTGGCGAAAGCTCGACCATAACCGCCACGGGGACAACGCCCTACGTGGGCGGTGTGATCGGCTTTGCCAAATCAAGTCATATCTCGGTCAACACCAACATCGGTGCCACAACAGCGGTCCCGTCGAGCACGGCAGTCATCTCTGGGGTGAATGTGCTTGCCACCGGGGAGAATACCGATAGGTATATGGGCGCCGGCGGCGTGGTCGGGCGCGTCGATGGCGGCGTTATTTCTATGAGCAACGTGCGCATTGATGCCGGGACCGGCACCAAGAACGCCGTCATCGGCGATGGTACCGGAAAGAACTTCAAAATCCGCAATGCGGGCGGACTGATTGGCGAGGTCACGAGCAGCGGCAGCCCTAACACGTACTGGTTCGAGGACTGCAACGTCAAGAACGTTAACGTCGCCGGTACCGACCAATGCTCGGGCGGGCTTATTGGCTACTACTTCAGCAATGTGAACATAACCTGCAACAACATCGCAATTGAGAACGCTGCGATCAATGGCAGCTGGAGCGGCGGTCTACTTGGCGCGATTAACAGCGGGTCCGATGTCATCAACGTCACCAACACAAAGGTTTCCAACACCACGTTTGGCGGAACATCCAACGGTGGCATCGCGGGCGACGGCCGCGGCCAGTTTCATCTGGTAAACGTGCTCATGGACAGCATTATCTATAAATCTGACGCTAAGCAGGGTGTGCTCTTGGGCGAGGTCGACACAGGCGGCTATAGCCTTTCCGCAGCGGGCGTGGACGTAAAGCCCGGCAAGGGCAAGACCACGAGCGACCTGCCGCCGATGGTTTACACGACCAATACGGCCGCCGTTAACAAGAAAACTTACATCGCGTTCGGAGACTACAACGACAGGCTCGACGTACCCGGCAAGGACACCACGCTCTACGGTGCGGACGATACCGCTACTACGGCTGCAAGCCCATGCGTGACCACGAGCCCCGTGAGCACGCTGGCGGTGCGTGCCTCCAACGACGACACCACTGATCGCTATCTGTTTGGCGACGGTGTCGCCATTGACACCGCGACGACCATCCAGAGCGAGGCAGGCACCAGTGTTGCCGGCCGCTACACCTATACCAATATCGGCGGCATTAATGATGCCGGCGCGTACCAAAACACGAGCACCTATAGCGCGGACAGCCCAAGGCCCACTTTCAACACCAACAACGTTACTTCGGGCAAGAAGGTTACAAACGACTTCCCGGTACTCATGATTCCCGGCAACGACACGACGACGGTCGAGAAGTATCTGAACATCGTGACTAACGGCGGCTTTTCCGATGCCCGCCGCCTCAATGGCAGCGCCAAGCACGTGACCGCTACCGCCGAGGTCTTCTCGCTTGCCGATAACGGCGCCTTCGTCAAGGACGCAACCGCCTCGCAAACGCCCACACTCAAGGTGCTCAACAACGGCACGAGCTCCATGGTTTTCCGCGCGAGTACCGACTGGGACAACGAGCGGGGCCGCTTCACGCTGCTCACGGTCACTTTTCGCGAGGCCGGCCAGAGCTACTGCGTGCAGGTGCCCATCATCGTTAAGCGCATGCTCGAGATCGACTTCACTGCCACCTACTCCGAGGGCGCGAACTTCAAGGCTGCCGACTTTGCGACTCAATACGACAATCACGTGCTTGTGAGCAGCGGCGATACCATGACCGGTTACCTTACCTGGACCTATGGCAGCGCCCGGGGCGAGGCAGTCGCTTACGGCTGGAACACGCTGCTCGAAGCCGGTGGCTCCATGGGCCCGCTCAACAAGAGCATCACCTTTGGCGCCACGCTGCCCAAGGGCACGCAGCTCACACTCGTGGACACTGCTCATAACAACCGTGAATACCACTGTACGGTGGGCGCGGGCGGAGCGGCGTCGGTCAAACTCACCGAGTTTGTGGACGCTAGCAAGAAGGCCTACGTCGAGCCGTGGCTGAGTGAAACCGTGGGCGTGAAGGCCGATGAGGCCAAGGAGGACAAGGACGGCGCTTGGGTCAAGCTCGCCGATGACGAGGTCAAGGACAAGAGCCAGGCCGAACTCGCGAAGATGGCTGGCGCCAAGGTCGATGGCGCGTACTACCGCGCGCGCACTTCTTCCGACGCGGCGGGCACGTTCTATACCCTCTCCGTTGATAAGGAAGAGCCCAAGAGCGAGAACTTCTACTTGGCGGTGCGCACGCCGGCGGGCTCTGCGGGTGTCAACGGCTACACCGCAACTACGGTGGACACGAGCCTCAACGAGCACATCAACTACCTGCTGCGAGGCAAGAAAGCAGCCGACGGCAAGGCTGCCGAGGATGGGCACCAGAATACGCCCTCGACCTACAGCGTGGCATCAAACTACACGCACAGCCTCGTTGACAACAAGCGTAACCTCGTCGACAACAGGGACAGCATCAACCGGATGGAGCTCAAGGAAGCCACCTATTCGCTTTCCATGAACGTGAGCGACACCGTGACGTTTGACTCGAGCCAGCAATACACGAGCTCTGACGCGCTGTATTATCAGCTCGATTCGTCGCTTGTCACCTATCACGATGGCGTCATCGCGGGCTCGGTAGGATACCCCACGGGCACGCAGGGCACGTATGAGTTCTACGTTAAGGTGGGTGATAACTACTACACCTGGGGCGGGTCGGGTTGGAATCTGGCCGGCACGAAGGAGACCCCAGTGGTGTCGGGCCTTAGTTGGACTGCGAACGGTGGCGACATGTCACTGGTGCTTGCCGATGCTGAGGGTAATCCCATCGACATGTCGGGCCTGCGCGAGATCGCCAAGAACCATGTCAACGCCTTCACCGTTACCATGAGGGCCGCGCTCACCATGACGGAGCCTGCCTGCCAGGCGGGTATCGTGGCCTCGCAGAACAGCGGCACCGACCGCTACACCAAACCCAACTACCGCGCGTACCTTTCCACGCATGCCGACACGCTCAGCACCAGTAGCAACTCGGCATACAACGATGGCGGCGCCGGCTACTACCGTATGGATGTGGGCTCATCGACCATCGCGCTCGAGGCGTCTAAGAAATCCCAGTTGGGCATCAACATCGATGACCTCAAGTCCGCTGACGGCGAGATCGCTCTGGTGGGTACCTACGACCTGAGCAAGCTCACGGGCGCCGAGGCTAAGATCGACGCCGCAAGCACGGTGACCTACACGCTGAGCCTGGAGCAGCGGCAAGATAATGGCGGCTATGCTCCGGTCAGCGATATCTCGAACTACATTACGGTGCTCGGCAGCGATTACCTAGGCACGGGTGCGGCATCCGCCGACGGCAACAGCTATGTGTTCACCGACACCAAGACCAACGGCGCGTTCCTCACGCGCGACGGCAACAGCCTTGCCTTTAAGCATGCCTTCCGCGTTAAAGTGAATACGAATGTTGAGGGTGAGAACCAAACTTACGCAAACTACCGCTTGGTGCTTACGGCCAATATTATGACCGGCAACGTTGTCGACGACACACCGGTCAACGTTAGCAACCTTGATGGCTATTCGCACTCCGATTACGTGACGTACACGCTAGCGCGCATCAACACCGAGGGCATTCGGCACGAGACGAAAACCAACTAGCTACGCGAGGGGCGGCAACCACCCGGTTGCCGCCCTTTTTTCTTGTTCGCCTGACCCGCTGCTGTCCCAGCTACCCACCAACTTTCCAGCTTTCCACCCAACTTACCACCTAAGGTGGAAAGCTGGTAGGTTAGCTGGAAAGCTGGTAAGTTAGGTGGAAAGCTGGAAAGTTACGTGGAAAGCTGGTAAGCAAATGGAAAGCTGACATGTTAGGTGCGGACTGACGAGGGGTTAATAATTGCACAAACCATACCAGCCAAACAAAAAGATACCCATCTGGTTGGTAAAACACCGTCAATGAGCCGCGAGCCAACTAGCTGCGTAAATAAAGCCTAAAGAACTGTTGCAAAGTAATGGCAAATACCAAGATGCCGCTGTTACGATTTTCAATTAACTGTTACGCGGGAACAGCAAAATGCTACTATCTAACAAGCACGTAAGAAAGCAGATTAACGGTTAAGGCTAAGAAGTGGCAGGCATGTCAGAAGCAACAAGGACTCGCGCGCATGCGCCCGAGGTTAGGCAGCGCGCCGTCGAGATCCTCCAAGAGGGGGTCGGTCACCGCGCCCTCGCCGCAAAGCTTGGCATTCCCCAGGCCACGGCTCGTCAGTGGGCCCGCGCATATGCCGTGGGCGGTGCCGACGCCGTGCTCAACGCGGGCGCTCGTCATCACACCTATTCGTACGACGTAAAGCTCGCCGTGGTTAAGGACCGTCTGGAAAACGGCCTGACGGTTCGCGAGGCCATGATCAAGCACAAGATTCCCAGCGAGTCTTCAGTCAAGGCTTGGTGCCGCCAGTATCGCGAGAGCGGTGAGTCCGCGCTGGTTGATAAGCCGCGCGGCCGCAAGCCGCGCGTTAAAAAGGCGGAATAACGAACGGGATGGTGCGCCCACAGGGGCGCATTTTTCTTGCCGCCCCTCTGCTCCAATGCGGACAGACTCCTTACCCCGCACGTACAAAACTCCCCAGTTGACCGAAAACCCGCCGCCGCTACTCCTCAATTGAGCTATAACGTTAAACAATTGCAGCGTTTTTGCATGGGGGAGTGATGGTATGACGCTACTGTATTTCCTTACCCTGTTTCCGCTGGTACCGGCACTGGGCATGCTGGTCGCGCGCGGTGACCGCGCCCGCGATGCGGTGGGGCTCATAGGTTCCGGCATCATTATGGCGGTGACAGTTGTAGTCGCCGTCATGTTTTTTGGCGCGGGCCCGCAGAGCTTTGAGGTTGCCTCCGACACCTCGCATGTGCTCTCGATCATCAGCTCTGCCATCGATGTCATTCTGTGCGCCGTCATCCTGTACAACGCGTACAAATATAGGAACGCGCTCACCACGGTGCTCGGCATAGTCCAGCTGGTGGGCTCGCTCGCCTTTGCAGCCATGACGCTGCCCGCGGCCGAAGCCGTCACCGCAACGCCGCTCTACCTGGACTATATGAGCGTGATCATGGTCCTCGCTGTCGGTATCGTCGGCAGCCTGATCTGCGTGTATGCCCTGGGCTACATGAAGGACTTCCAGGCCCACGACGAGCACGAGGCCGCGCTGCGCGGGCAGACCGCGCCCGACCGACGTCCGCAGTTCCTGACGCTTATGTTCCTGTTCCTCTCGGCCATGTTCGTCATCGTGACGAGCGACAACCTTGAGTGGTTGTTCTGCGGCTGGGAAATCACCACCGTGTGCTCGTTCCTCATGATCGGCTACACACGTACGCCCGAGGCCATCAAGAACGCCTTTACCCAGATCATCCTCAACATGCTGGGCGGCATCGCGTTTTTGGTCGGACTCATGTACCTGCACGTTAACGGCATGCCGCTGACCATCTCGGGCATGATCGAGCTTTCCGGCGCCGGAACCGCGCAATCCGCGCTGCTGGTGATGCCGGTCATTCTGCTGTCGCTCGCCGCACTCACCAAGGCCGCACAGATGCCGTTCCACACTTGGCTGCTGGGTGCCATGGTTGCCCCCACGCCCACGAGCGCCCTGCTGCACTCGTCAACCATGGTCAAAGCCGGCGTGTTCCTGATGGTCAAGCTCAGCCCGCTCTATGCCATCTATCCCGTGACTGGCTTTATGGTCACGAGCGTGGGCGCCATCACGTTTTTGCTCGCTGCCCTCATGGCCATCTCGCAGAGCAACG
>URTB01000005.1 GCA_900550595.1 uncultured Collinsella sp. | reverse complement strand
CCTTTCGTGCCGAGCATGCCGTGGGGTTTGCCAAGTCGCGTGGCGAGGACGAGGTTCTGCTGCCCGCCGTGGGCGACCGCGTGGCGGTGCGTCGTGCGCCCGGGCACAACATGGGCGTGATCGAGTGCGTGCTGCCACGCCGCACGAGTTTTGAGCGCTGGCGCGGACGCGCTCGCGGCGAGCGTCAGGTGCTTTGCTCCAACGTGGATAGCGTGCTGATCGTGCAGGCGCTCGGCGCCGGCGAGGTACTGCTCGACCGCGTGGCGCGCTCGCTGGTGTTGGCACTCGACTGCGATGCCGAGCCGGTGGTGGTACTCACCAAGGCCGACCGCTGCGACGCCGATGAGCTCGAGCGCGATCTGGACCGTGTGCACCGCTTGGTGGGTCCGGACGTGCGCGTGATCGTGACGTCCTCTGCCGAGGGTCGTGGCCTGGACGAGGTGCGCGCCTGCGTGCCCGCCGGGAGCTGCGCCATGATCTTGGGTGAATCGGGTGCTGGCAAGTCGACGCTGCTCAACGCGCTGCTGGGTCACGATACGTTGGCGACCGGCGGCGTACGTGAGCGCGATGACCAGGGTCGCCACACCACGGTCGCGCGCGTGATGGTGGCGCTGCCGGGCGAAGCCGGCGTTATTGCTGACGCGCCGGGCCTGCGCAGTCTGCCGCTCGTGGGGCATGAGCGGGGCTTGGCACGCGCGTTTCCCGAGATCGTCGAGGCGTCGCGTGCGTGCCGGTTTGGCGACTGCACGCATACCCACGAACCGGGCTGCGCCGTTCGCGAGGCCGAGGATGCCGGGCAAATCGACAGCCTGCGCCTGGAGACGTTCCAAAACCTGGCGTCATCCATGCGTGTGAGTGCTCAGATGCTCGATCCCGATGTCCATCTGTAATTGAATCTACCTATGACAGCCGTCTCCCAATGGTACGGGAGGCGGCTTTTTTATTGCCGATGCGCCCCTAAACGTGCGTTTTGCTGACGTGCTGACCAAAACCTTGCCACGAGCTTGACGGGCTGGTCAGCTTTTGGTCAGCAATTGGTTTGACACGTAATACCAAAATCGCAATTGCGCCGCTTTGCACTCTGACCGCCCAGACAATGGTGGTACGGGCATTCGCCCGGCACTGCCATGAGAGGAGCGGCCGTGAACAAGAGCAAACGCATCGCCATCAGTCTAATCGCGGGTGTGCTCGCCGCGCTGCTCTGCATGGTCTACGCATCGTCGATTCGCTCGCAGGCTGAGCAGGTCCAGGCCGAGACGCTGGCCAAGTATGGCGGCGATCGCGTCGAGGTGTGCGTCGCGGCGCGTGATATCGATGTGGGCGAGACCCTCGACGAGACCAATGTCATAACCCAGGAATGGCTGGCGAGCCTACTGCCGCGCGATGCGGCGACCGAGTTGCGCCAGGTGCGCGGCGACGTGACGACCTCACGCATCCCTAAAAATGCCGTGATTTGCGATGTCTACACCAAGGCCGAAACCCACACGCTCGAGGTGCCCAAAGGCAAGGTCGCCGTTTCGGTGGCGGTCGATGCCGAGCATTCGGTCGGGGGCGCCACGGGCGTGGGCAGCTACGTGGACGTGTACGTGCAAAAGGACGGCGTAACCGATCGGCTGTGCGGCGCGCGCGTGATCGATACCAGCGAAGAGGCCGGCGCCACGCACGAAGGCAAGATCGAATGGGTGACGCTGGCGGCCGACCCCGAAGACGTTAAGGAATTGCTGGGGGCCTCGGGCAAGGGGACGGTCAGTTTGACGATTCCCGCCACGGTGCGCAGCAAAAAGAGCGGAGGCGACGAGTGATGAAGGCGATCTGGCTTGCATGCTGCGCGTGCGGTGATTACGGATTGCTGCAGCGGGAAGTCGAGGGCCGCGATGCAGGCGCGCAGGTGCTTCGCGTGGGCGACCTGGATGGGCTGGTTTCCATGGTGCGGGCGTTTCCGTCGCGTCGTGGGGCGGCGATTATCGCGGCAGCCTTGTTCGATGCCGAAGACGTGCGAAAGACTGTTGCGCGCCTGACGGCCGAGGGCCGCGTGAGCCGCGTGGTCGTACTGATAGAGACGCTCGATCCTTCGGATATCGAGGGGCTGTTTCGCGCGGGGGCGACCGAGGTTATCGCTGCGCGTAGCATATGCGGCAACGGACGCGCGGGCGAGGGAACGGTTGATTACGACCGGTGTATGACGATTGAGCCCGATGCTTTTGTTGATAGGGAATCCGGGGCGCCTCGCGCTACAAGAGGCCCGCGTGTTGATGATTGTGGAAAAGCGGAAGCCGAGCATGATCGGTGCCCCCGGGATCCCCTTGCATACGATGAAGTCGGAGAGCCAGTGCCGTATGGCGAGGATCTTTTGGCCGTAGATATGGGATACGTGCATGGCGTGAGCCTGGTCGATGAGCTCGACGAGGTTGAGGGGCTTGCCGGGAACGACAATGTTCGTGCCGATGCGACCGTGAAGTCCCCAGATTCGGCCCCGCGGGCCGAGCAGCCTGCCATGCCGGCTTGGGCGCAGCATATGAGCGCTGCCGGGGAGACGGGGACGTTGCCGCCCGTACCGGCGCCGCCTGCCCCCGCACCGCCGGCGGATGCCGTCGCCCCGTCGCATCGAGCCCCGGTTGTCTGCGTCGTTTCGGGTTCGGGCGGTTGCGGCAAGTCGACGATCGTCGCCACCATGGCGCATGCGGCGTCGCTGCTGGGCCTGCGTGCTGCCGTGCTCGACTTGGACCTGATGTTTGGAAACCTCTACGACCTGTTGGGTGCCGATACCCCGCATGACATGGCGACGCTTATCGAGCCATCGGCTGCGGGCGCACTTGCCGAATCGGACATCGTGGGCGCCTCGATGCGTGTGGCCCCGGGCGTCACGCTTTGGGGCCCGGTCGCCGCGCCCGAACAGGCCGAGCTCATGGCGCGCCCGGTGGAGCTGCTGCTCGACGTCTTGCGCCGCGAATCCGACGTGGTTCTTGTCGACACCTCGGTCTTTTGGGGTGACGCCGTGGCGGCCGCGGTGGCGGCAAGCGATCGCTGCCTGGTCGTGGGCGATTCGGCGGTGTCGTCTGCGACGCCCGCAGCACGCGTTATCGAGCTGGCGAGCCGTGTGGGCGTGCCGCGTACGCGCATGAGCGCCGTATTCAACCGGTTTGGCGCGCGCGGTGCCGACGAGGATGTCGCCATGCGCTTTGAGATTGCCTGCGCGTTGAGCTCCAAGATCCGCATCGCCGACGGTGGGCAGGACCTGGCGGCGCTCATGGCATTCGGCCGTGCTGACGAGGCAGTGGGACAGACCAGCGCTTTTGCCGCCAGCGTGCGCGAAGCCACGCGCGAGATGCTCGTGGAGCTGGGCTGCGCCGTCGGTCCCTGGAGTGACATGGTCACCGACCGCGCGACGCGCACCGAGCGCCCACGTATCCGTCTTCCCTGGTCGCGCGAGGGTGATTCGCGATGAGCTTGCAAACAAGGATTAAGGAAGCCGGTGCGGCTGCGGCGACAGTGCCTGTTGATGCGGGGCGCCACCGTGCCGTCAAGCGCCGCACCAAGCGCGCCGTGATGGACCGCATGGGCTATGACGAGGTGGCGCGTATCAGTGCATACATCGATCCGGTGCTCGCCCGCTCGGAATTGCGTCCTGCGGTGGAGGCAGCGCTCAACGTGGAGGAGCCGGGCGACCTGGCGACGCCCGAGCGCGAGGCCATCATCGACGAGATTTTGGACGACGTGGTGGGCTTGGGCCCACTGCAGCCGCTCATCGAGGACGACACCGTCACCGAGATCATGGTCAACGGTTGTCGCTCGGCTTTCTTTGAGCGCGGCGGCGTCTTATATCCCATCGAGCATGCGTTTGAGGATGACGAGCAGATCCGCGTGCTCATCGACCGCATCATCTCGCCGCTGGGCAGGCGCATCGACGAGCGCAGCCCCATCGTCAACGCACGCCTCAAGACGGGCTATCGCGTCAATGCGGTGATCCCGCCTGTGGCGATCGATGGACCGATCCTCACCATCCGCAAGTTCTCAGATCGCATTTGTTCGTTGGACGAGCTTGTGGGCCTGGGGTCGCTACCGCTTTGGTATGCGCAACTGCTTTCGTGTGCGGTGTCGCTGCGTCAGGATTTGGCGGTTGCAGGTGGCACGGGGTCGGGCAAGACCACGCTGCTCAACGCGCTATCGTGCGAGATATCCACCGGCGAGCGCATCGTGACGATCGAGGATTCCGCCGAGCTCAAGTTTGCGCATCACCCGCATGTGGTTCGCCTGGAGGCGCGCGAGGCTTCAATTGAGGGCGAGGGCGCGGTGACAATCCGCGACCTGGTGACCAACGCCCTGCGCATGCGTCCTGACCGTATTGTGGTGGGCGAGGTGCGCGGCGCGGAATGCTGCGACATGTTGCAGGCCATGAACACCGGACATGATGGGTCGCTCACCACACTTCATGCGGGCACCGAACAGGAGACCGTGGTGCGTCTGACGCTGCTTGCGCGCTATGGCATCGATCTGCCGAGCGAGCTTATCGAGGAGCAGATCGCCATGGCGCTCGACGGCATCGTGATGTCCGAGCGCCATGCGGACGGCAGGCGTTTCGTGTCCTCCTATTCGGGGGTGCGACGCGGCGCGTCGGGCGGCGTGGAGCTTGAGCGCTACGTGACGTTCGATGCCGCCACGCGCACCTGGACACTCGATCGCGAGCCTCCGTTTATCGCAGAGGGCCTGCGCTCGGGAACGCTCACGCAAGAGGAGGTGGACGAATGGAGATCGTTGTGCCCCTCGTCGTAGGGGGCTTAACGGGGCTTTCTGCCGCGGCGGCATGTGGGGCGGGGCCTCGTGCGTCGCGCGTGCCGCCGGCGGAGCTGGCCAGCCATGCGCTTGAGTCGGTGGTCGAGAAGCTGCCGCGCGAGTTGGCAGAAAACGACCTGCTAAAAAAGATCGCCCGCTCCTGGGCGGCGCTGGTTCCAGCACATCGCCTTGGCCTTGTTATCGAGGATGACGAGGCGCGCCTGGCATGCTTGCTGCTGTCGAGTGGCGTCTGCGGCATCGCCCTGACTGTCGTATCGCTGTCGCCTATCGGCTTTGTTCTGGGGCTGCTCGCGCCGTTTGGCGTAGGCGCCGCTCGCGACACCTTCGACCGTCGCCGCGAGCAACACGATGTGGAAGAAGCCATGCCCGAGGCCTTTACGGCGCTCTCCATGTCGCTCGCCTCGGGCCATTCGCTGGCCCAGGGCATGAGGTTTGTGGGAACTCACGCGCAAGAGCCGGTGCATACCGAGTTTTTGCGCGTGGCGGCGGCGATCGACTGCGGCGTCTCGGCGACTGATGCGCTGGATGACCTACTCAACCGTATCGATGCCCCCGGCCTTTCGCTTGTCACCTTGGCGCTCAAGGTGTCGCAGCGAACCGGTGCCCCGCTTGCCGACCTGTTATCCGAGGCGTCGAGCATGGTGGGGGAGCGCATTGAGCTCAAGCGCCGTTTGGACGTCAAGACATCGCAGGCTCGTATGTCGGCACACATGGTCTCGGCGATGCCGGCGGGTATGTGCGCGGTGCTGGCGCTGCTTTCGGCTGACTTTCGCCGCGGCCTTGCAACGCCGGCGGGTGCCGGTGCCGTGGTGCTGGGCCTTGCCCTCAACGCCGTCGCCCTGGTGGTCATCCGACGCATTATGCGGGTGGAGCTATGAGCGCCCTGGTCGGGGCCGCGGCGTGCCTGTGCGCGTTCAGCGTGTTTGTCGCGACGGGGCTCAATCGTGCGGACGCACACAAGATCGTCCAGGCCTGCAAACGCGAGGCGCTGCTGGTTGTCGCGGCTGCCCGCTCGGTGACCGATGCCCTGGCAGCACGGTTGAAGGGCATGCTCGGCACGGGTGGTACGACGCAGGTGTCGCTTGGCGAGGTGTCCGAGATGATCGACGTGGTGCGTCTGGGGCTTTCGGCTGGCCTTTCGTTCGATGCGGCGCTTGAGGTTTTTTGCGCCAATCGCCGATCGACGTTGGCGCTCCGCCTTGAGCGAGCCTGCATGGCGTGGCAGGTGGGCGTGGGGACGCGCGAGGACGAGCTTCTGGCGGCCGCGCGCGATCTAGATGTGCGGGCGCTCGAGACCTTTGCCATCACAGCGGGGCAGGCGCTTGCCCTCGGTGCCCCGCTTGCCGAGACGCTGGCGGCCCAAAGTCGCGAGATTCGCGCGGCCCATCGCGCCGCGGTCGAGCGCGAGATCGAGCGCGCGCCGGTCAAGCTGCTGATTCCCACCGGCACGCTCATCTTGCCGGCGTTGCTTCTGTCCATATTGGGCCCGCTGCTGGGAGCAGGCGGGATGATGTAGGGAGGAATACATGAATACGATGACTGACGTTGTTGGCAAGGTTTGGAGCTGGGCGTCTTGCCAGTCAATTCACGCTCGCCAGCGTGCCGAGGAACTGCTGCGGGAGGAGAGCGCGCAGGGCACCACCGAGTACGCCATCCTGGTCGGTGTGCTCGTGGTGATTGCCATCATTGCCATCGTCGCATTTAAGGGCAAGGTCCAAGATCTATGGAGCGCTATCAGCGAGGGCATCAACAGCCTGTAGAGGGCGCCCGTCCCGTCGGCGCGTTGCTGGTGCTCGCCTGTGCGGTCGTGGCGGTGGCAGTGGCGGTTTGGGGGCTTAACGCGGCGCGGCAACAACGTTTAGGGGTTGCCGCGGATGCGGGCTCGGGTTCGGCTGCGACGTCTCAAAAAGACGATGCGCAAGACGCGGACGATGCGAATGCCGCCGTCACGGCACAAACGTTCTTGCAAGCACTCGACGAGCGAGCGGGCGCTGCAACGGGTTCGTCGGCAAACAATGCCGTCGCTGTTCGTCTCGCATGGTCCGAGTGCCGACCGATGACCGAAGCGGCGGCGGATATGCTGCGTGCCTATCGCGAAGTACCCACGGCACAACTTGCTCTGAGCGGCTATCTCGACATCAAGGGCAACGTGTGGGGCGCCATCGTGCGTGACGGACGCGGCTGGGTCGATATGGTGACGGTTGCCGCGGATGCTGGTGATACTTCGTGTCGCCTGCGCGTGGTCCGTCTGACCCCGCAGACAACGAACTCAAAGAAGGGGTCGTGAAATGCATGATGTCCTGCGTGAGGAATCTGCCCAGGCAACGGTCGAGTACGCCATCGTCACGGTGGCGCTGCTTTCCATCGTGCTGGCGATCGCGGGGCTTTGGCGCGCCGGTGCCGATGGGCGCTTGGCGGCGCTGGTCGAGCGGACGGCATCTCACGGCGTCGCCTCGACATCGGTTGTCGACGCTGCTGCGGGCGCTAAGGACATCGCGCTGTATTGATGTCGCGCGCGAGGACCGGGCGCAGTCTACGGTCGAGGCGGCATTCCTGCTGCCGACGTTTCTGACGCTCGTCCTGTTGGCGCTGCAGCCGGTGTGCCTGCTCTACACGCGCGCGGTCATGGAGTCTGCCGCCGCCGAGACCGCACGGCTCATGACCACGACAACGGTGGAGGACGACGAAGACCTCAAGGAGTTCGCCCGCCGCCGTCTTGCCGCGGTTCCCGACGTTTCGATTTTTCATGCCGGCGGGCCCCTGTCGTGGGATATCGAGCTTGGTCGGGCCGATGCGGGCGGCGTCTCGTCCGTTTCCGTTACCGGCGAGGTTAAACCGCTGCCCGTGATCGGTGCGTTTGCGCAGGCTATGGGTAGCGCAGGCCAAAACGGCTATGTCGAGCTTAAGGTCGACGTCTCGTACCGATCGCGTCCCGAGTGGCTGGAGGGAGACTATGATTCATGGATTGCTGCATGGGATTAAGCGCTGCCTGTTGAAGGTGACGAGGGGGCTTGCGTGCCGTTGCCGACCGCGTGCTCGCTGCAAGCGAGGCGGCTTTATGGATCGAGCCGGGATCGACCTGTTTATCGAAGACGGTGCCTACACCACGCTCTCCTCTGCAGTGGTCATCTTGGTGGTGCTCACGCTGCTGTTTTCGTCGACGGCGGCGATATGGAGCATGTCGCGCGCGGGGGACACCCAGGTGGCTGCCGATAGCGGCGCGCTGGCAGGCGCCAATGTGGTGTCGTCCTACCACACGGCTGCGACGGTGGTGGATGCGAGCATTTTGAGTTTGGGGCTGGCGGGGTTTGCTACGATCGGCACCGGCTTGGTCGCCATTCTTATTCCAGGTGCCGAGCTTGCCGCGGGCGATATGGTCGACACAGGAATCGAGATCATTAAAACGCGCAACAAGTTTGCCAAAAGCGCCTCCAAGGGCCTGCAGAAAATCGAGACGGCTCTACCGTATCTGGTTGCCGCGCGAGCTACGCAGGCCGTGTCGGCGCAGGATACCGAAGGTGTGACCTATACCGGTACAGCGCTTGCCGTGCCCAGGACGTCCGAGTCGGATTTTGTTGCGCTCGAGGGTTCCGAGATCTCGACCGACGCCATCGAGAGTACCTCAAAAGACCTTGACTATGCTGCCAAGGAACTGCAGAAAGCATCCGAGAAGACGTCAAAGGCCAAGGAACGCGCCTGGCTTGCCGACTGCGGCGGATCGGACAAAGACGCAGTCGGAAGCTGCTCATGCATGTGGGAACGCGCGAGGAGTTTGGCGAAACTTTCGGATATTGAGAATCCGCACTATGCCTCGAGCGTCACATGGGAGCCACAGGTGGCGCTCGATCGCGCGAAGGCCTATTACCGCTTGCGCCTTGCAAACGAGGCGCCTCAGGGCTCAAGCGTCGAGACGAAGGCGGAGTCGGCGGCGCGCAAGGCGTTTTACACCTATGCGAGTACAGAGGTCAATCGCGCATATGTAACCGATGACGGAGATGAAGTCACTTCCTATATCCCGCTGTTGCCACGCAACACTGACGAGGTGAGAGCGACGGAACTCTATACCGATGCGGCGTGGCCAACCAGTACCAACGATGGCAAAACGTATCTGCATTATGGAACGAGCTGCCCCAACTATAAGAAAGGAACGCCAAGCGGGCTAGCCTCGGTCGCTGCTTATGACGGGCAGGGCAAATGCAACAGATGCCATTTTGGTGTTTCGTCGCTCGGCGCCGTTGCGGCCCCTTCGACTTCTATCGAAAACGGCTTCGAGTACCACTTTGATCGATTTAAAGACGCTCTGGAAGACTATGTCGAATGCCGCAACAAAGAGCTTGAGCTCATGCGCCAGACCGAGGACGAGGCTGACCGTGCGGGCAATGCGTTTGACGAGGCCATTAAAGCGCTTTCGGGCGAGCGTCCACGTATCGCCCCACCCGGGCGAAATGGCGTGGTTGCCCTTGCGGTTTCGGGTGCCATCTCGAGCCCCGATGAGCTCAACTCTTCGTTTAACACGACAGTCAGGCTTGGCGATCGCGGTGCAATCTCTGCTGCGGTGCTGGCGCCCGATGACGCGACGGCGCAGAACAACGTTCTCTCGCGGTTTTTCTCGACGTTGGAGGAGCGTTCGGGTGGCGTTGCCGGCGTGCTCGATGGCGTCATGGATGTTTGGGGACGGCTGCTTGTGGGATACGGAGACATCCAAGACTCGGCCGACGAGCTCATGGACGAGATGATCGATGGCTTGGGAGGGGGCAGTGGCGCGCTGGGCTCCATTGCATCGTGGCTCGGCGATACCGTTTCGGCGTCCGTGGCGGCGCTGGGCTTGGAGCCGTGCGACTTGCGCCTGCGAAAGCCGGTGCTGACCGACACCGCCAATGTCATCAAGAGCCCGGGGTCTGACATCACAGGTCTTTCTAAAGTGCAGGACAAGCTACGAAGTATTCCGCTGGGCGTAACCGATCCCAAGGCGCTTTGCGAGGCGCTGGAATATCAAGTCGAGCGCACCATCAGCGGCACGGTGTTCACGCTTGCGGAGATTCCGCTGCCCGGCGGCGGTTCCATCCCACTTACCGTCGATGTCGCCACACTGGCGGGTGCCCTGGGCGGTGGGTCGTAATGGGCATCCGCACGCGCCTGTGCGAGGAGCGCGCCCAGGCGACGGTCGAGATGGCCGTGGTCACGCCCGTCCTGCTGGTTCTGGCGCTTATCGTGTACAACGTCATGGTCTTTGCCGACGCGGTCGCGCGCTTCGATCGCGTGGTGCCCGATATCGTGCTGGCGCACGCCGTGGCTCCGAGCGGGGAGGGCGACGACAGCTCCATCGATGCCTCCGCGACCGTTCAGGCTCAGATTCAACATGCCATGGAAGGCTATGACTTGCAGATCGAGGTCTCGAGCAAACAGGGTGCGACAACATCGGATGGCGGTCTGCTTTCACTTTCCGGCACGTTTAGGACCTATACCTGCATCATGCGCTATGAGCCGTGGCCGAGCTCGCTCAGCATCGCCGGCGTTTCGCTGGGGGCACCGGCAAAGTTGTCGCACGAGCGCGCAGTGACGGTCGATCCGTGGCGTCCGGGGGTGGTTATGTGACCGCGGCCTCATCCTACATTGCCTACGCGCGGGCGCTCAACAGGCTGGGTTGGACGCCTGCCGAGTTTGTGGTGGCGGAGTCGTTTGCCGTGCGCCTGCGCGGCATGCTGGGACGGTCTCCGATTGCCGCCAACGGGTTGCCGCTCGTCATGGCGTTCCCACGCTGCTCTTCGGTCCACACCTGCTTTATGGCCTACCCCATCGACATTACTTTTATCGACCGCAACGGCAGCATCCTCGCATGCTACGAAAACGTCCGTCCTTGGCGCATGTGTTCCTGTCCCGGTGCCTGGGCGGTGCTGGAACGCCCTTCAATCCTCGCTACACCTCCCGCCTTTCAACAAGTGCCGGCGTAGGAATTGGCGACAGCGGACTTTCGTCATACGAAATTGGGTAAGATGGAGGAGAAGATGCATGGATGTTGAGATCCATCCCAACGCCAAAAAACACTTGACGGAAAAGCAAGTGCTTGGTGCCTGGTTCGCGGTTACTGAGTGCATTCGCCGCGAGTCGGAGGACGAGCCGCCGAGATGGCTTGCCATTGGATGGCTTCCAGATGGTCGAAGTGTGGAACTTGTTGCGGTCGAACTAATTCGTGGATGGCTCATTGTTCATGCCCTGTCTCCGGTTCAGAAGAAATTCTGGCAAGAGATCGAGCAAGCTCGGCAGAGGGGTCGATGATGAGCAAGGCGTATACGGCTGCCAATGGTCAGGTTGTAACGGATGAAATGATTGACGCGTGGTGCGAGTCGTACGAGCATGGCGGGTTTCCGGACGGCGAGCATACCGTTGGGGGGATCGTGCACGGGCGGCCTCCGCTCTCAAGCGAAGGGACGGCAACGCTATCGGTCAAGATTCCCCTAGGGATGAAGGAGGCGATTCGTCGTCGGGCGGCGGCTGAAGGAATGACGCCAAGTGAGTTTGCCCGCGCAGCCCTGAGCGAAAAACTTCTTGCGGTGGGTTGATGTCTCTAACGTGCTGTTCTATAGGGTCGGCCTTGTGGCTGGCGCCGTGCTCAAAAACTTTTTTCAAATTCTCGGTTGACCGGAGCGCGTCCTTGGTTATACTAATCAAGCCTTGAAACAAGGCACACCTCAAATGGCTGGGTAGCTCAGTTGGTAGAGCAGAGGACTGAAAATCCTCGTGTCAGGGGTTCGATTCCCTTCCCCGCCACCTTGAATTGACTAGGACCTCTGCAAAGGGGTCCTTTTCTTTTATGTGGACCATGCACGGAATCGAACCCCGTGAGGGCGCGGAGCTGAGGAAACGCGCAAGCGTTTTCCAGCGTAGCTCGCAAGGCGCGCAGGCGCCGCAGCGGTCCGTCCGCGCAGCGCGCGGACGCGATTCCCTTCCCCGCCACCTTGAATTGACTAGGACCTCTGCAAAGGGGTCCTTTTCTTTTATCTGGACCCGCGGAAAATGCATCCCGTTATTGAACGAGAAGGCGGGATGCGCTTTCCGGCGCTTACTTCCGACGTGCGTGCGCATCTCAGCGTGCCCGCCCCAGACATTCCTCCCGCTTTTGCGCCACTTTACAGACCGTTCGGTCGTCTGTCCGCACGCGCGGGTATACTCAAAACGATACTTTTCCTATGCAATACGATGCAGGTTTGGCCTGCACGATCCGAAGGGGGCAGTGATGGAGAGGATACTCGGCGTTAATCTCTCTGGCTGGTTTATTCCCGAGCCTTGGGTGACCCCGTCGCTATACGCGGCGACCGGTGCATCCAACGCGGCCGAGCTGCAGGAGGCCATGGGCACCGCCGCCTATAACGAGCGCATGCGCCGTCATTACGAGACGTTTGTGAGTGAGGACGATTTTCGCCGCATGGCGCAGATCGGTCTCAATGCCGTGCGTCTGCCGGTGCCCTGGTATGCCTTTGGTTCGCAGGAGGCCGATGCGTCCTACATCTCGGTTGTCGACTACATCGACCGTGCAATTGAGTGGGCTGCCAAGTACGACATCCGCGTGCTGCTCGATCTGGCGACGGTGCCCGGTGGCCAGGGCGATTCCAACGATTCGCCCACCACGCCGGAGACTGTTGCCGAGTGGCATTCGTCCACCAACGGCCGTCATGTCGCACTCGACGTGCTCGAGCGCTTGGCCGATCGCTACGGCGAGGCCGAGAGCCTGCTGGGCATTGAGCTGCTGGACACGCCGCAGATGAGCGTCCGCAAGAGCCTCTTTACCATGACGGATGGAATTCCGGCCCACTACTTGCGCAATTTCTATCGCGACGCCTACGAGCTCGTCCGTTCGTATATGCCCGAGGATAAGATCGTCGTCTTCTCGTCGTCGGGGCATCCCAACGAGTGGAAGCATTTTATGCGCGGCGCCAAGTACAAGAACGTCTACATGGACCTTCACCTGTACCATTACCGCGACGAGTACGCGCTCGACATCACGAGCCCCCGCGGGCTGACGACGGCGATTTCGCGTAACAAGCGCGAGCTTAAAGAAGCGATCTCGACAGGGTTCCCCGTGCTGGTGGGCGAATGGTCGGGCGCGGCGATCTTTGCCAACTCGTCGGTTACGCCCGAGGGCCGCAATGCCTACGAGCGCGTGTTTATCGCCAACCAGCTGGCTTCGTTTGCGCCGGCTGCCGGTTGGTTCTTCCAAACGTGGAAGACCGAGAAGCGCATTGCAGCATGGGACGCCCGCGCGGCACTCGGTACGCTCGAGCGCGGCATGATTGAATAGGTTGATATGACGCAAAACAGCGCCCATACGGGCAAACTCTATGTGGTCGGCACGCCCATCGGCAACCTGGGCGACCTGTCCCCGCGCGTTGGCGAGGCCTTTGCCGCCGCCGATGCCATTTGCTGCGAAGACACGCGTGTGACGTCAAAGCTGCTGATGCATCTGGGCATTTCCAAGCCGCTTGTCCGTTGCGACGAGAATGTGATCGCCAGTCGCGCCGCCGGCCTGGTCGACCGCCTGCTGGCGGGGGAGACCCTCGCCTTTGCCTCGGACGCCGGCATGCCGAGTGTGTCCGACCCCGGCCAGGCGCTGGTCGAGGCAGCGCGTGAGGCCGATGTGACCGTCGAAGTTATCCCCGGGCCCTCTGCTTGCGTCACGGCGCTCGTTTCGTCCGGCATTCCCTGCGAGCATTTTTTCTTCGAGGGCTTTTTAGGCCGAAAGCACGGCGACCGCGTGCGCCGTTTGCAGCGCCTTGCCGTAGTGCCCGGCGCGCTCATCTTCTACGAGTCTCCACACCGCATCGTGGCGACGCTCGAGGCCGTGGCGGAGGTCTTTCCCCAGCGTGAGGTTGCCGTCTGCCGCGAACTCACCAAGCTGCACGAGGAGGTCTTGCGCGGGCCTGCTGCCCAGCTCGCCGAGGAGCTGCGTGCTCGCGGCGAGGTAAAGGGCGAGATTGCGCTGGTCATCGCGCCGCCGAGCGAGGACGAGGAGGCCGGTATCGTACCGGTTGGCGCCGCGGCAGCGGATCCCGACGAGGCCCTGCGCGCGGATATCCGCGCCGCGCTCGAGGAGGGGGAGCCCGCCTCTGCGGTGGCCAAGCGCCTGTCTCAGAAGTATTCGCGCCGCAAGCGCGATGTCTATGCCATGGTGCTCGATATGCAATAGATGGAGGATATCCAGCCCTTGCGCTAGAATCATCCCCTGTATGCAACGTTTTTCTGGAGGACAAACCCCATGGATCAAAGCAAGCCTTCGTTCTTTATCACGACGCCCATCTACTACGTCAACGCCGATCCGCACCTGGGCACGGCTTATTCCACCATCATCGCCGACGTTCAGGCTCGCTATCGCCGCTCCGCTGGCTACAACGTTAAGTTCCTGACCGGCATGGACGAGCACGGCGAGAAGGTCGCCGAGGCCGCAGCCAAGCATGGCATGACGCCGCAGGAGTGGACCGACAGCCAGGCTCCGCACTTCAAGGAGCTTTGGAGCAAGCTCGAGATTTCCAACGATGACTTCATTCGCACCACCGAGCCGCGCCAGCATCATGCCGTGCAGTACCTGTGGGAGCGCATGAAGGAGTCCGGTTACCTGTATAAGGGCAGCTACGACGGCTGGTATTGCGTGCCTGACGAGACCTACTTCACCGATACGCAGGTCCAGAAGGGCGACGAGGAGTACGGCAGCGTCGGCCAGCACCTGTGCCCCGACTGCCACCGTCCGCTTGAGCGCGTGCAGGAGGAGTCCTACTTCTTTAAGCTTTCCGCCTTCCAGGACAAGCTGCTCAAGCTTTACGACGAGCACCCCGACTTTGTCGAGCCTGCGTTCCGCATGAACGAGGTGCGCAGCTTTGTCGAGGGCGGCCTTAACGACCTTTCCGTGAGCCGCACGAGCTTTGACTGGGGCATTCAGGTCCCGTTTGACGAGGGCCACGTGACCTACGTGTGGTTCGATGCGCTGCTCAACTATATGACGGCCGTCGGCTACGGCGTCGACACCGACGAGGCGCGTGCCGAGCTGGCCTATCGTTGGCCCGCGCAGTTCCACATCGTGGGTAAGGACATCATCCGCTTCCACTGCGTCATTTGGCCCGCCATGCTCATGGCCATCGGTGAGGCCCTGCCCGAGCACGTCTTTGCCCACGGCTTCCTGACCGTGCGCAATGCCGAGACCGGCAAGGCCGAAAAGATGTCCAAGAGCCGCGGCAACGCCATCGCTCCGCAGGACGTTATCGACATGCTGGGCGTCGAGGGCTATCGCTATTACTTCATGACCGACGTCGTCCCCGGCACCGACGGTGCCATCAGCTTCGATCGCATGGAGCAGGTCTACAACGCCGACCTGGCCAACAGCTGGGGCAACCTTATCTCGCGTTCGCTCAACATGAGCGGCAAGTACTTTGACGGTTGCGCGCCCGCCAAGCCCGCGTCGTTCGATGCGTTCGAAAACCCGCTGGCAAAGATCGCCGATGGCCTGGTCGAGCGCTACATGGCCAAGATGGACGTGCTCGATTACGGTGGAGCTAAGGACGAGGTCATGGAGCTCATCCATGCCGCCAACCACTACATCGAGGACTCCGAGCCCTGGGCGCTTGCCAAGGACGAGACCAAGGCTGACGAGCTGGCATTTGTGATCTACAACCTGCTCGAGGCTATCCGCATTGCCGCTCACCTGCTGATGCCGCTCATGCCCCAGACTTCTGCCGAGGCCCTGCGCCGCCTGTCGTGCGAGGACGAGGCCGCGAGCGACGACCTCAAGGGCATTTGCGCTTGGGGCCTGCTTGCCGGTGGTCAGCCCGTCGAGAAGGGCGAGCCGCTGTTCCCGCGTCTGGGCTAAGCCGCCGCGCGCCATATCGGCAATTTGCTGTTTAGATGTAAGGGCATGGCCGCAACGGTCCATGCCCTTTTGTTTCAAGACGCCGCCACCATGCTAAGGAGGCAACTATGACAACTTCGCCTTTGGCAAACCCCACGGCAACAAGGGAGCTGCTGGAGGAGTTTGGCCTTGCGACCAAGCATCGCCTGGGCCAGAACTTCCTGATCGACAACCATGTAATTGAGCGCATCTGCGAGCTTTCCGAGCTTGCGGGCGATGAGCGCGTGCTCGAGGTCGGTCCGGGCGTTGGTACGCTCACGCTTGCGCTGCTGCAGGAGGCGGCGTGCGTCACGTCGATCGAGGCCGACCCCGAGCTCGAGCCGGTGCTCGATGCCCATGCCGCTGACTACGCCAACTTCCGTTTTATCATGGGCGACGCGCTCAGGGTGACGCCGGAGCAGATTGAGCAGGTTGCGGGCGGTGAGCCGACGGTATTTGTCGCGAACCTGCCCTATAACGTGGCGGCGACGATCATCCTGCAGTTCTTCCAGACGATGCCCGCGCTCAAGCGCGCCGTCGTCATGGTTCAAAAGGAGGTTGTCGATCGCATTGCCGCAGTGCCGGGCAATAAGACCTATGGCGGCTATACGGCAAAGCTCGGCCTGTATGCGCAGGTGACGGGTCGCTTTGAGGTGCCGCCGCGTTGCTTTATGCCGGCACCGCACGTGGACTCGGCCGTCGTGCGTATCGACCGTGTTGACGGCGTGGTGCCCGAAGGACTCGATCGCGAGTTTGTGGCCCGCGTGATTGACGCCGCATTTGCTCAGCGTCGCAAGACCATCCGCAATTCCATGAGCGCCAACGGCTTTGCCAAGGACGTGCTCGATGCCGCCTTTGAGGCTTGCGGTATCTCACCCACCACGCGCGCCGAGACGCTCGATGTTGCTGACTTTGTCCGCCTGGCCCAGGAGCTAATCCATGACGCCTAATGCCGAACGCGTGACGTTTACCAAGAAAAAGAAGACGGTTGCCTGCCCCGTGCCCTTGGCACCGCTTGCCGACACGCATGCGCATCTGCTTTCGTTTTGGGGCAAAGAAGTGCCCGAGACGCTCGTGCGCGCGAAAGCCGCGGGCGTCGACCTGTTGGTGACGATGCTCGACCCCATCGCCGACAAGCGCAGCGTGACGGACTATAGCGACTGGCTCGTGCGCGAAATTCTGCCGATGCGGGATATTCCGCAGATCAAGTATCTCGCTGGCGTTCATCCCTATGGCGCGCCGGATTATACCGACGACATTCACGCGCAGGTCGTTGCCGCGCTCGATAATCCTTTGTGCGCCGGTATCGGCGAGATCGGCCTGGACTACCACATGGATTACGATGACGACATCGCGCCGGCGCCCCATAGCGTGCAGATTGATTGCATGGCACGTCAGCTCGAAGTTGCCGTGCGCCGCAATGTGCCGGTGGAGCTGCACCTGCGGCACGAGGACTCGGATGGGGAGCGCACTTCGCACGTTGATGCGTACAACGTGCTGCGCGAGGTAGGTGTGCCTCAGGCCGGTTGCGTGCTGCACTGCTTTGGCGAGGATCGAGCCACGATGGAGCGCTTTGTGGGTTTGGGCTGCTATATCGCCTATGGCGGCGCGGCCACCTTTAAGCGCAACGACGACGTGCGCGAGGCATTTGCGGCGACCCCGCTCGATCGCATTTTGTTCGAGACGGATTGTCCCTATATGGCGCCGGAGCCCATTCGTGGTCTTGAGTGCGAGCCGGCAATGATTTCTATCACGGCAAACACGCTGGTCAACGACCGTGTCGATCGTACCGGCGAGGATGCTGAGGCAATCGCGCGAGCAGCTTGGGAAAATGCCTGCAAACTTTTTCAAAAATAGTTCTTGCGTTCGCGATGGTGCTCCGTTATTCTAATTCCTGCACGCGGGCGTGGCGGAATTGGCAGACGCGTACGGTTCAGGTCCGTATGGGGGCAACCCCATGAAGGTTCAAGTCCTTTCGCCCGCACCATTAAATGAAAGAGCTCCCAGCAATGGGGGCTTTTTTGTTATGGGCCTCCTGTTGGTGTCACGTGGCTGCTTCGTGCGGGTATCCTAGTGCCAACGTGTGCCTATCAGAGGAGAGACCATGCTGTTGTCCGGTATTATCGCTGCTCTTACGAGCCTTCTACTTCCCATCATCATTTTGTTGCTGCTGCTCCCCAACGCCTGCTATGTCGTTGAACAGCAGCATGCCGTGATCATCGAGCGTTTGGGCAAGTTTAACCGCATCGTTAACGCGGGCTTCCACATGAAGGTGCCCGTGATCGACCGCAAGGCCGCCACGGTGAGTCTGCGCACCATGAAAAACGGTTTTGGCATCGACGTTAAGACCCAGGACAACGTGACCATCGGCCTTGAGGTCTCTGCTCAGTACCACGTGAGCTATGACATGGGCGCCGGCCCGGCAGATTCGGGCATCTACAAGAGCTACTACATGCTGCAGGAGCCCGTCGACCAGATGCGTGATTTCATCACCGACGCCCTGCGCTCTTCCATCCCTGTCTATACGCTCGTTGAGGTCTTTGCCAAGAAGGATGACATCGCCAAGGACGTTAATGCCACCGTGTCCGAGCAGATGGCTGCCTACGGCTTTACCCTCGTGTCGACACTCATCACCAAGATCGCGCTGCCGACCGAGGTCGAGAACTCCATGAACGACATCAATGCTGCCCAGCGAAAGCGCGCTGCTGCGCAGGAGCTCGCCGAGGCCGACCGCATCAAGCGCGTCACCGAGGCGACCGCCGAGGCCGAGGCGATGGAAAAGGCGGGCGAAGGCATCGCCAACCAGCGCAAGGCCATCGCGCTGGGCATCAAGGATTCGCTCGAGATCATCCAGGAGACGGGTGTCGGTAACGACGAGGCCAACCAGCTGTTCATGTTTACGCAGTGGTCCGAGATGATGACAGAGTTCGCTCGCACGGGTAAAACATCGACGGTCGTACTGCCGAGCGATTTCTCGCAGTCGGCCTCGATGTTCGAGCAGATGCTGACCGCCAGCAAAGTTCAAAACGATTCGAAGGAGTAGACGCGCGTGAAATACACCGTCGTTTGCGTCGGTAAGCTCAAGGAGCGCTTTTGGAAGGACGCGTGCGCTGAGTACACCAAGCGCCTAGGTGCCTATGCCAAGGTGGATATCCGCGAGGTGGCCGATATCGACCCGGCTAAGGCGGGCGGCGTGGATGCCGCACGCGACAAGGAGGGTGCGGCGATTCTCGCAGCCCTGCCGCCTCGAGCGCATGTGATCCTGCTTGCCATTGAGGGCAAAGAGCGCTCGAGCGAGGAGCTTTCGGCGCGGCTCGACGATCTTATGCTGCGTGGTAACAGCGACATCGCCTTTGTGATTGGTGGATCGGACGGCGTGAGCGATGACGTGCGCACACGAGCCGACGAGATGCTCAGCTTTGGACGTATTACCTTGCCGCACAACTTGGCGCGCGTGGTGCTGCTGGAGCAAATCTACCGCGCCTGCAAGATCAGCCGTGGCGAGCCGTATCACAAATAGGTCGGCAATACGAAACAATGCCGTGGGACAATAGCCTTCGTTTTGAAGAGCGTGTCTGAGAGGACTATGAGATATGAAGATCGGATTTGTCGGTTTTGGCAATATGGCGAGCGCTATGGCCGATGGCTGGATCGCCGCCGGTGTGGCTGCGAGCGATATGTGCGCCTGCGCGGGCCACTACGACGCCTTGGTCGAGCGTTGTGAGGCACGTGGGATGGTTGCCTGTCGTGATGCGGCGGAGGTTGTCGCCGCATCCGATATCGTGGTTGCTGCGGTCAAGCCATACATGATTGAGAAGGTCTTCGCTCCGCTCAAAGAAACCCTTGCCGACAAGGTTGTCCTTTCGGTCGCCTGGACCTGGGATAGCGCCAAGTGGGAGCAGGTCCTGCCGGGTGTCGCACACATCTCGACGGTGCCCAACACACCGGTTTCGGTGGGCGAGGGCGTTATCGCCTGCGAGAAGGCTTCCACGCTTAGCGATGAGCAGCGTGCCACGGTGCTCGGTCTGCTCGGAAAGCTTGGCACCGTCGTCGAGCTCGATTCGAGTCTGCTGTTTGTAGGCGGTACCGTGGGCGGTTGCGCACCGGCATTTGTCGCCATGGCGATTGAGGCCTTGGGCGACGCGGCCGTCAAGCACGGTATCCCGCGCGCCGATGCCTATCGCATTGTGAGCCAGATGGTGCTGGGCACGGCAAAGCTACAGCTTGCGACTGGCCAGCATCCTGCGGCGATGAAGGATGCCGTATGCTCACCCGGTGGCGCCACCATCAAGGGCGTCGTCGCGCTCGAGGATGCTGGCATGCGCAGCGCCCTGGTCAAGGCCATCGACGCCACCCTCCAGTAAAACCTGCCATTTAGGGACAGGTTTATTTTGGCAGGTTTTTCCTGCGGTTTTGTCGTATATGCGAAAAGCGCCCCGCAACTGGCTCAATTCCAGTTGCGGGGCGCTTGCGTTTGCCCAGATAAAACCGACCAAAATAAACCTGTCCCTTTTTGGCGGGTTAGTCCCAGAAGTCGTCTTGATCGTCCTCGGATTTGGGTCCGCGGTCGACGTAGAGCTTATGGGTGCGCTTCTCCATTACAAAGGCAAGAATCGCAAACAGTAGGATGCCGCCGGCGAAAAGGATGGCAAAACCGGTGCGGGTGCCAAACAAAAAGGAAAAAACTGCGTCCATTGGGTGCCTTCTTGCGTAGTTGGGTTGGGTCGTAAACGCTCATAAGTATATACTTGCCCATACATGTACAAGGTTGCAACCTAAATGGAATGTATATCGCCGGAGGATCTAATGC
>URTB01000004.1 GCA_900550595.1 uncultured Collinsella sp. | reverse complement strand
TGTTTTATGGAACAGGCTCCATTTTTTGTACCGCTCGGGTAAGATAGTCCGCATGGATACTTCAATTGACATTTCCCACATCCGCAACTTCTCGATCGTTGCGCACATTGACCATGGCAAGTCCACGATTAGTGACCGCATCCTCGAGCTCACCCATACCGTCGACGAGCGCGACATGGAGTCGCAGCTGCTCGATACCATGGATATTGAGCGCGAGCGCGGCATCACGATCAAGTCCAATGCCGTTCGCGTCTCCTATGACGCCGACGATGGCGAGACGTATCAGTTCAACCTGATCGATACGCCGGGCCACGTGGACTTTACCTATGAGGTCTCGCGTTCGCTTGCCGCCTGCGAGGGTGCGGTGCTTGTCGTCGACGCCACGCAGGGCGTCGAGGCGCAGACCGTCTCCAACGCGACGCTCGCCATGAACGCCAACTTGGATATCGTGCCCGCCATCAATAAGATCGACCTGCCGTCGGCACACCCCGACGAGGTCAAGACCGAGATCGAGGACGACCTGGCGATCCCTGCCGACGATGCCGTATGCGTATCGGGCAAGACCGGCGAGGGCATCCACGATCTGCTGGAGTCCATCGTCTTTTTGATCTCTCCGCCCAAGGGCGATGCAAACGCGCCGCTCAAGGCGCTCATCCTGGACTCGTATTTTGATGAGTACCGCGGCGTCGTTGCCACGGTCCGCGTGTTTGACGGCTCCATCAAAAAGGGCGATACCCTCCTTATGATGCAGGCAAAGGGTGACTTTTTGGTCGATGGCGTGGGCGTCAAGCGTCCCGCCGAGACACCGGTCGACGCACTGACGGTCGGCGAGGTGGGCTACGTGGTCACGGGCCTGAAGGACCCCGAGGCCGTGCGCGTGGGCGATACCCTTACGTGGGCGTCGAATCCCTGCCCCGAGCCGCTTCCCGGCTACCGTGAGGCCAAGCCCATGGTCTACACGGGCCTGTTCCCGATCGACAACAAGGATTACGAGAACCTGCGCGACGCTCTCGATAAGCTGCATGTCAACGACCCGTCGTTGGTGTGGGAGCCCGAGACTTCGGTGGCGCTCGGCTTTGGTTTCCGCGTTGGCTTCTTGGGCCTGCTGCATATGGAGGTCGTCAAGGAGCGCCTGGAGCGCGAGTTCAACCTGGACCTGATTGCCACGAGCCCTTCGGTGGACTATCACGTCTACAAGACCGACGGCGAGATGATTGATGTTCGCAGCCCGCAGGATCTGCCCGAGGCTACGCGCATCGAGCGCATCGAGGAGCCCTACCTCAAGGCCAAGATTATCTGTCCGCCCGAGTATACGGGTGCCGTCATGCAGCTCGCTATCGAGCATCGCGGCATTACAACCGACATGATCCATCTCACGAGCAAATCGGTCGAGATGCGTTTCGACATGCCGCTTGCCGAGCTCATTCTGGACTTTTTTGACCAGCTCAAGAGCCGCACCAAGGGTTACGCCTCGCTCGACTACGAGTTCAACGAATATCGCCCCTCCGAGCTCGTCAAGCTCGACATCCTGCTTTCGGGCGACGAGGTGGACGCGCTGTCGTTTATCGTGCACAAGGACAAGGCCTATGGCCTGGCCCGCGGGCTGTGCGACAAACTCAAGGAAATCATTCCGCGCCAGCTGTTCGAGGTGCCTATCCAGGGCGCTATCGGCAACAAGATTATCGCCCGTTCCACCGTCAAAGCGCGTCGCAAGGACGTTCTTGCTAAGTGCTACGGCGGCGATATCTCGCGTAAGCGCAAGCTGCTCGAGAAGCAGAAAGAGGGCAAGAAGCGCATGAAGGCCATCGGTTCGGTCGAGGTCCCGCAGGAGGCCTTTATGGCGATCCTCAAGGTGGACGAGTAGGTTCCATGGCGCTTTCTGAATATAGTACGCGGCTGCTGGGTGCCTATGCCGAGCAGCCGTTCCTTATGGCTCCCATGGCTGGCGTGACCGACCCCGCCTACCGCATCATGTGCCGCCGCCGCGGTGCCCATCTTGCCTACAGCGAGATGGTGAGCGTGGCGGGTCTTGCCTATGCCAGCAATAAGACGTGGCGTCTGGTGCTGCCTGCCGATGAGGAGCAGCAGATCTGCGTGCAGCTCTTTGGCTCCAAGCCCGAACAGTTTGCGAGTGCCGTCGCTGCCGTCGAGGAACGCGTGGGCGATCGCCTGTCGCTGATCGACATCAACATGGCCTGCCCGGCTCGCAAGGTCGTCACCAAGGGCGAGGGCTCGGCGCTTATGCGTACGCCCGAGCTGGCCGAGCAGATCGTCGAGGCGGCGGTCGGCGCGGCGCACGTGCCCGTGACCGTCAAGATTCGCAAAGGCTTTTATGCCGAGGATCGCAATGCCGCGACGTTTGCCCAGATGCTCGAGGGGGCAGGGGCCGCTGCGGTGGCGCTACATGGTCGCTGTGCCACGCAGCTCTATACGGGCCAGGCCGATTGGTCGGTCGTCGATGAGGTGGCCGACGCCGTCGAGATTCCCGTTATCGGTTCGGGCGATGTTTTCTCGGCCGAGGATGCCGCGGAGCATCTGCAAAGCTCGGGTGCCAGCGCGGTGTTCATCGCGCGCGGTATCTATGGTAACCCCTGGGTGTTCGGCGATGCCCGCGCCCTTGCGCTCGATGGCACGCCGGTACCGGTGCGTAGCTCGGTCGAGCGACTGGGCGCCCTGCGCGAGCACCTGACGCTCACGCACGAGCTGTTGCCGCTCATGTCGCGTGCCCGTACGTACGCGAGTTGGTATTTAAAGGGCATGCCCCATGCTGCGGCCTGGCGCGCCCAGGTGGTGCGCTGCTCCACGTACGAGGAGTTCATGGCATTGGTCGATGATATCGAGCGCGATGTGGTGGCCTGCGAGGCCGCACTTGCCGCCGGCGAGTCGGTGCCCGCGCATCCGCTGGAGGCCTAAGGGTGGCCGTTACCGCGCTGTACATGCACGTGCCGTTTTGCGCCCAAAAGTGCCGGTACTGCGACTTTGACTCGCGCAGTTTTGCTCCGTGCGACCTGAGCGCTGCGCTCGATGCCTATTTTGAGCAGTTGTATGCGCGCCTTGATGCCTTTGGAGACGTCGGGGCGCTTGCGCAGATCCGTACCGTCTATGTTGGCGGCGGCACGCCGTCGCTGGCGGGGGAGCGCCTGGTAGAACTTGCCCGACGTATCTCTGCGTGGTGCAAGCCCGTTGAGTTTACCTGCGAGGCCAATCCTGAGTCGCTGACCGCCGAGCTTACCGCTGCGCTTGCCAAGGTTGGTGTCACACGCGTCTCTCTGGGCGTGCAAACGCTCGATAACGCCGAACTGACCGCCATCGGTCGCATTCACGATGCCGATCGGGCGCTCGCTGCCATCACGATGGTTAAGGACGCAGGGCTCGATGTGTCCTGCGACCTGATGTGTGGCCTTCCCGAGCAGACCGCCGTAAGCTGGCAGCGCACGCTCGATGGCGTGTTGGCGGCGGCGCCGCATCACGTATCGGTGTACCCGCTCACGCTTGAGGAGGGCACGCCGCTCTACCGCATGGCGTGTCGCGACGAGTCGCTCGAGCCCGACGAGGATTTTCAGGCTGCATGCATGGATGCGGCGCGCGAGCGCCTGGGTGCGGCCGGCTATCACCCGTATGAGGTGGCAAGCTACGCGCTCGACGGCCATGAGTGTGCCCACAACATTGCCTATTGGACCGGACAGGGCTATCTGGGCTTGGGTCGCTCTGCCGCCGGTATGCTCGACGCCGAGGATTTCGATCGCCTGGCCGGGCTGTTTCCCGACGTGCCCGCTCGCGGCGATGCATATCGCGTGCGCTTGGTGCAACGCGACGATGCCGCGACGACGTTTGATGCCGAGTATCTGTCGCAGCGCGAGGCTGCGGCCGAGGATTTGATGCTTGCCTGCCGCATGACGCGTGGCATTGGGCCCGACCTGTTGGTTCGCTCGGCTAGCTTAGTTCCCGTGGACGAGCTGGCGGCGGCCTGTGACCGTGCGCTCGTGTTGGGCCTTGCCACCTGGGTGCCCGATGATATCGAGGGGCATACGGGGCGCGTCACCTCGAAAGACGTTGTCGCAGGTCGTGCCCACGCTCGTTTAGCGCCCACCCACTTGGGCTGGCTCGATGGAAATGTGCTGTTCGAGCTGTTTTGGGGTCTAGCCTAGGCCGCTCGGGTAGAATTACCGCAATATATACGCTGCTGTGAGCAGGAGGTTGCCGCGCATGGCGACGATGAATGAAAAAGATTACTACGAGATTTTGGGTGTCTCCAAGGACGCCACCTCGCGTGATATACAGAAGGCCTTCCAGCAAAAGGCACGCAAGCTCCATCCGGACGTCAACAAAGAACCTGATGCTGAGGAAAAGTTCAAAGAGGTTTCCGAGGCCTACGCCGTGCTTTCGGACGAGCAGAAGCGTGCGCGCTATGACGCTATGCGCTCGGGCAATCCCTTCGCCGGTGCTCCTACGGCCTCGCCCTACGGCGGCGGCTACGCCGGCAACGCGGGCTATGGCAATCCCTTTGAGGGCGGCTTTCCCTTTGGTGGCGCCTGGGGCCAGCAGCGTCGCGGCCAGGCTGCCTATAATCCCGAGAACGGCGCCAACGTGGTCGTCGATATTAAGCTCGACGCCAAGGAGGCCAAGGGCGGTGCCCGCAAGACCGTCCGCTATACGCGCTTCGATACCTGTGGCCACTGTGGCGGCTCGGGTTCTGTTTCGTCCGAGCATGCACATACCTGTCCGAGCTGCGGCGGTCGCGGGCACATCGACGTCGACCTGTCCTTCCTGTTCGGTGCCGGCACGTTCCAGTCGGTCTGCCCCGAGTGCGGCGGTTCCGGTAAGGTCGTTGCCGACCCCTGTCCCGATTGCGGCGGCAGCGGGCGTGTCCGTGTGACCTCCGAGCAGACGATTGAGTTTCCTGCCGGCACGCACGACGGCGACGAGGTCCGCATTGGCGGCATGGGTCACGCCGGCACCAACGGTGCCTCGGGTGGCGATCTGGTCGGCCGCGCCCATGTTGAGGCCGAGCGCCTGGAAGGCAAGGCCCGTACCGGTTTTTACCTGATGGGCATTGTGGCGCCTTTTTTGGTGCTGTCGGCCATCTCGGGTGTGTTCTCGGCCTTTGCCGTGATGTGCTTTATTCCGTTTGCCATGGGCCTGTTTATGGTGGTCTCGGACGGCGTGCTGCACCGCAGCTTGCTGTGGTGGAAGCGCGGCGCAATGCAGTTTGCCAACGGTTTCGCCAACGGATTTATGTTTGCGCTCGTGTCGGTTTGGTTTGCGAGCTGCTCGCAGCGTGCCATGCTTTCGCCTTATGGAATGCAATAACATCTAGCCCTCTGTTTGCGGCCGGCCCAGCTTGGGTATAGGACGCACTGTGACAATAATGAAAGTCGGAAGGATTCGGTCGTGTCGGAAAATAGGGATTACTACGAGGTACTTGGCGTCGACAAGGATGCCGACGCGCGGACGATTAAGCGCGCGTTTCTAAAGAAGGCCCGTACCGTACACCCGGACGTTTCGGACGACCCCGAGGCCGAGGCCAAGTTCAAAGAGCTCAACGAGGCATATTCCGTTCTTTCCGATGAGCAGAAGCGTGCTAACTACGACCGTTACGGCACTGCCGACGGCCCCGGTGGTTCGGGCTACGTCGATATCAATGATATCTTTGGCGGCATGGGCATGGACGACCTGTTCTCGTCGTTCTTTGGCGGCGGTGCCGGTGGCGGCGCCCGAAATCGCCGCGAGCGTCGTCGCGGCCGCGATATGGCCATCTCCCTTTCGGTTACCCTTGAGGAGGCGGCGCTCGGGTGCAAAAAGACGATCAGCTATGACCGCCTTGCTCCCTGCGAGGATTGCAACGGCACCGGTAGGGCCGAGGGCGCACAGGAAAAGCAGTGCAGCCGCTGCCACGGCACGGGCTATGTCACGACGGTCCAGCGCTCGTTCCTGGGCCAGGTTCAGTCCTCTTCGCCCTGTCCCGACTGCCACGGCGAAGGCACGGTCATCGACCATCCCTGCGAGACCTGTGATGGTCAGGGCCGCACGCCTTCTCACGAAAAGATTGACATCGATATTCCCGCCGGTGTATCGACCGGTCGCCAGCTGCGCGTGAGTGGCTTTGGCGAGGCCGGCCTTCGCGGCGAGCCGTCGGGCGACCTGATCGTCAACGTGCGTGTCGCCGACCACGAGCGTTTTAAGCGCAACGGCGACGACCTGTATCTCGTGAGCGATATCTCGATTGCGCAGGCTGCGCTCGGCTGCGAGATCGAGGTCGAGGGCATTATGCCTGACGAGGTCGTCAAGCTGTGCGTCCCCGCCGGTGCGCAGTACGGCGACACCGTGAGCGTTGGCAACTACGGTATGCCCCGTATCGGCGGTGGCGGCTCGCGTGGCCGTCTGATCGTTCAGCTGCGCGTGCTCGTCCCCACGAACCTTTCCAATAAGCAGCGCGAGCTGCTTCGCGCTTTTGCCGACGAGATGGGCGATGACGTCGCATCCGGTAAGAAGTCGGTGACCGATCGTATTAAGAGTGCCCTCGACGACATCCTCGATTAAGGAGCCCGCGTGCTCGCACCTCATATCTCTGTCGTCAACCTCGGTTGCCGTGTCAACCGGGTTGAGTCCGACCGTATCACTGCCGATCTAATGCGCCTGGGCTTTGCGATGGTGGCGCCTCAGGATGCTGAGCTGATCGTCATTAACACCTGTGCCGTTACGGGCGAGGCCGAGGCCAAGACCCGTAAGGCCGTTCGCCATGCGCTGGCCTATCCAAACGAGCCCTATGTGGTCGTGACCGGCTGCGTGGTCAATCTGCATCCCGAGGAGCTACTGGAGCTTTCGGACCGCGTGATCGCCGAGCCGTCCAAGATCGATGTCGCCGAACGCGTCTGCGAGGTGCTGGGCGTTGAGTCCGATGACGTTCCCGCCTGCAGCGACGGCGAGGTTGTCGACGCACTCGGTCGCTCGCGTCTGGGCGTGAAGATCCAGGACGGCTGCAACCATCGTTGCACCTATTGCATTGTGTGGAAGGCCCGCGGCCCCGAGCGCTCCGTGCCGGTCGAGTCCGTGCTCGAGCAGGTTCGCGAGGCACAGGAGGCCGGCGTGCCCGAGGTGGTGCTGACGGGTGTGAACCTGGGCGCCTACGATGGCAAGAGCGCGACTGATGAACACGTCGAGATCGATGAGCTGCTCGAGGCGATCATGGAGCGCACGTCCATTCCGCATGTGCGCATTTCCTCGGTCGAGCCCATGGATATCTCCGAGTCCCTGCTTAAGGTCATGGCGCGCTATCCGAAGCGCATCGCCCCGTTTTTGCACCTGCCCGTGCAGTCCGGCTGCACCAGGACACTGCATCGCATGGGCCGTCCCTATAGCGCCGAGGCCTTTGAGGAGACGGTGCGCATGATTCGCACCAACTTGCCCCAGGTGTCTCTTTCGTGCGATGTCATCGTCGGTTTTCCCGGTGAGACGGACGAGGAGTTTGAGGAGTCGCTGGCTCTGTGCCGCCGCGTGGGCTTTTCGCGTATGCATGTGTTCCGCTACAGCAAGCGTCCTGGTACCCTTGCTGCCGATATGCCCGACCAGGTGCCGCCCGAGGTTATGGCCGAGCGTAGCCGCCGCATGAGGGCCGCGGCGCAGGAACTCGCCATTGCCGACGCTCGCCGTCGCGTGGGAACCGTCGAGCGTGCCGTGCTTGAGTATGGCGACAACCTGACGCTCGGTTCGTTCCATCATGCCCGTCTTGACGATACCCGTGGACTCACAGCCCCGTGCCTGCTCGATGTTGCTATCATCGGAGTCGATGATTCCGGCTTGGTCCATGCACGCAGGGAGGTTCATGGAAGCCTCGAAGATTAGACTTACCGTTCCCGAGGGAATTGATCCCTCGCGCGTTTTGGGTGCCGGCGACGGCGTCCTTCGTGCGCTCGAGAGCTTGGTTCGCGCCCATGTGGTCGCCCGTGGCGACAGTATCGCCGTGAGCGGTGACCCGGACGAGGTCGAGCTCGTGGCGCGTTTTTTCGAGCATGCTTTTCGCGAAGCGGCCGCCGGACGCACACTGTCTGCCGACGATGTCTCTCGCTGCCTGGCCGTATTGCGCGACGGTGAGCACGAGGCTACGTCGCTTCGCGATGATGTGCTGCTTTCGTATCGCGGCCGTGTCATTCGCCCCAAGACGCTCGGCCAAAAGCGCTATGTGGATGCCATCCGCTCGCATACCATCACGTTTGGCCTGGGTCCTGCCGGTACCGGTAAGACCTATCTGGCCATGGCGCTCGCCGTTGCCGCGCTCAAGCGTCACGAGGTGGGCCGTCTAATCTTGACGCGTCCGGTTGTCGAGGCGGGGGAGAACCTGGGCTTTTTGCCCGGTACCCTCGAGGAAAAGATCGATCCTTACATGCGTCCGCTCTACGACGCCCTTTTTGACATGATGGATCGCGAGCGCACCGATGAGCTTATGGAGCGCGGCGTGATCGAGATCGCCCCGCTTGCCTACATGCGTGGCCGCACGCTGAGCGATGCCTTCGTGGTGCTCGACGAGGCCCAAAATACCACGCCCGAGCAGATGAAGATGTTCCTGACGCGCCTGGGCTTTAACTCCAAGTTTGTGATTACCGGCGACCTGAGTCAGCGCGACCTGGTGGGTCGCGGCGGTCTTGCCGACGTCGAGCAGATTTTGGGTCGTGTCGACGATGTCGCATTTTCTCACCTCGAGCGTGCCGACGTGGTGCGTCATGCCTTGGTGGGGCGTATCGTCGAGGCATACGATGCTTATGATGATGTACGCGAGAAGCGCGTGCACGACCGAAAGGAGTCCCGTTGAGTGTATTGATCAGCAACGATGCCGAGCTCGATACGCTGCTCGACGCGCAGGAGGTAGAGCACATCTGCGAGGTCGTGCTTGCCGCCGAGGGCGTTGAACGTGAAGTCGAGATTTCTCTTTCGTATGTCGATGAGGACGAGATGCACGAGCTCAACCACGAGTGGCGCGGTATCGACCGTACCACCGATGTCCTCTCGTTTGAATGCGACTCGGCCTTTGACGAGGATATTCCCGCCGACGAGACGCTCGAGCTCGGCGATATCATCTTGGCTCCGCAGGTCATTGCCCGTCAGGCCCCCGGCTTTGGCAATAGCCCTGCCGACGAGTGTCGCCTGATGCTCGTGCATGGCATGCTGCACCTGCTGGGCTATGACCATATCGAGGACGACGAGGCTGAGGCCATGGAGGCCCGCGAGGATGCCATCCTGCGCGATCTGGCGCTCGAGCGCGGCGAGGACCCCAAGCTGGTCCACGTCGGCCCCATCACCAACCACGCCCACGACTAGGAGCCGTCTATGATTCCCGGATCGAACAAGGACCATCCGTCCTTCTTAAAGTCGTTTTCCTACGCCATGGAGGGCTTCGTCACCGCCGTCAAGACCGAGCGCAATATCAAGGTCATGCTCGTTGCGGGCGTGTGCACCGTCATTGCCGGCTGCATCGTGGGGCTCGATATTGCCGAATGGGCCACGGTTATCATCTGCTGTGGCCTGGTGATTCACGGCGAGCTGTGCAACACCGCCATGGAGGCGATCGTCGACCTGGCGACCCAGGAGCTCCATCCTCTGGCAAAGCGCGCGAAGGATATCGCCGCCGCCTCCGTCTACGTACTTTCCATCACCGCCGCGATTGTGGGATTGCTGGTATTTGCCCACGCGCTCGACTTTATTTAGAAAGGGATTTCCATGTCCGACAATATGCAGCCTATCGATGAAACTCTGGACGACGAGTCCCTGGATGCGGTGGATGCCGAAGCGAACGATGCCTATGAGGATGTCGAGGAGTTCGATCCGTTTGAGGGCATGAGCGACGAGGAACTCGACGCCCTGTGCGACGAGGGCGACAGCTTCGCGGGCTTTGGCGACGTTGAGCCCGGTTTCCGCAGCGGCTTCGTGGCGCTGGTCGGCCGCCCCAACGCCGGCAAGTCCACGCTGCTCAACGCCTGCTATGGCAAAAAGGTCGCCATCACCTCGCCGGTGGCCCAGACGACCCGCCGCCGCATGCGTGCCGTCGTCAACCGTCCCGGCTACCAGCTGGTCTTTGTCGATACCCCGGGTATCCACAAGCCCAAGGACGGCCTGGGGTCCGAGCTCAACAAGAGCGCGCTGTTCGAGCTGAACGATGTCGATGTCGTCGCGTTTTTGATTGATGCCACCAAGCCGATCGGCAGGGGAGACGCCTGGGTTGCCGAACGCGTCAAAAATGCCCGTTCCAAGAAGGTCCTGGTGCTCACCAAGGCCGATGAGGCCGACCCCGCACAGGTCATGGAGCAGCTTAAGGCCGCCCACGAGCTCATGGAATATGACGATGAGATCGTGACGTCGTCGGTCAAGAACTTCAACGTCGATGCGTTTATCGAGACCGTTGCACGCTTTTTGCCCGAGGGTCCGCGTTGGTTCCCCGAGGACATGGGTACCGACGCTTCCGACGAGACGCTCGTTGCCGAGTTTGTGCGCGAGAAGGTCTTGCGCCGCACCCGCGACGAGATTCCGCACTCCGTTGGCGTGATCTGCGATGCGCTCGAGCAGACCAAGAAGGTGCTGCGCGTGCACGCCACCATTTACGTCGAGCGCGAGGGTCAAAAGGGCATCATCATCGGCAAGGGCGGCGAGATGATCAAGCATATCGGTATCGACGCCCGTCGCGATCTTGAGCGCATCTTTGGCACGCAGGTCTTTTTGGAGCTCGACGTGAAGGTCAAGGCCGGATGGCGTGACGACGAGGCTCAGATTCGCCGCTTTGGCTACAACGCCGAGGACTAAGGGCGCGCGGCGCGCATGGCTGGCTCCCGGACATATCGCACGAAGGTGCTCGTCCTCGACAAGACGAAGCTCAAAGAGACGGACCTGATCCTGACGATGCTTGACGAGCGGGGTCGGCAGGTTCGCGCCGTGGCAAAGGGCGCCCGCAAACCCGGTGGGCGCCTGGCGGCGCGCTGCGAGCTATTCTGTACCGTCGATATGCTGCTCGCGCATGGACGGTCGCTTGACGTGGTTTCCCAGGCCGAGCTTATGGAGGCGCCGCTCGGCGCTGCGCCCGATTACGAGGCGACCTGCGCCGCGAGCGCGATCGCCGAGGTCGCGCGTGTGTGCTCGTTCGAGGACGCCGAGGACCCGTTTACCTTTGCCATAACGCAGCGAGCGCTTGCCCTGGTGGGCAGCGGGCTCGACACGGCGCATATGGATCTACTTGTGGCGGCATATGTCTTTAAGCTGCTGTCGCATGTTGGCTATCGACCCGATTTTTCGGCCTGCGTGCTGTGCGGAGACCCCATGCTGTCGTATTTTTCGCCCCAGGCCGGCGGGCTCATGTGCGGCTCGTGCGCGTCGAGCGTTCCGGGTGCAGAGTTGGTATCGACCGGTGAGGTCGCATGGCTGCGCGCCCTCATGTCCATGACCTTCGATGCGCTTTTGGCTGAGAGGATCGATCCCCATACTGCCGCTTTTTTGTTGGGGCTTTCGCATGTCTGGGCGGCAACACATGCCGATCAGCGCCTCCGTGCGATGGAATTCATGTTGGGTCGGTGATGATGCGCGGGCGCGGGCTGCTTGTGGTAACATACCGACCTGTTGGTACCTCGACCTTGGTTGCTCGCTCCACCGGCGGCTTCCCAGTCCGAGGCGAATCGAGTCGCCCGCGGGCGACGTAAAACGAAAGGTGAAACAATGACTGTTTCCAAAGAGCGCAAGGCGGAGCTGACTGCCCAGTTCGGTAACACCCCGGTCGACACCGGCAACCCCAAGGTTCAGGTCGCCATCCTGTCCGAGCGCATCAAGGAGCTGACCGAGCACATGAAGTCCCACCAGAAGGACTTCCACACCCGTCGTGGCCTGCTCATGCTCGTCGGCCGTCGTCGTCGTCTTCTCTCCTACATCAAGAAGAACGACATCGTCGAGTACCGTGAGCTCATCAAGGCTCTGGGCATCCGCGACAACATCCAGTAAGGATTTGTACATGCTAAGAGCGTCCTGCGCAGCGGGGCGCTCTTTTTGTGTAAGGGCGTGAACAATCACGCTCTGAAGCGTGGCGGGGGCAGGGGGCCCGCGTCACATGAGAAGCCCGCAGGCAAGGGGCCTGTGGGGTAAAGGAGAACAATGACACTCGTATCCAAGACCTTTGAGCTGTACGGCAAGACCTACACCTTTGAGTCGGGCGAGCTTGCCAAGCAGGCCACCGGCGCCTGCCTGGTCAAGCAGGGCGACACCACGATGCTCGACACCGTGGTCGTCTCCAAGGAGCGCAAGAACTACGACTTCTTCCCGCTGACCGTCGACTTCAACGAGAAGATGTACGCAGCCGGCCGCATCCCGGGTGGTTACCTCAAGCGTGAGGGCCGTCCCAGCGAGAAGGCCACGCTCACCGCGCGCATGATCGACCGTCCGATCCGCCCGAGTTTCCCGGACGGCTTCCGCAACGAGGTGCACATCGTCGCCACCTCGCTCGTCGCCGACCAGGTCAACCCCTTCGACGTCATCAACGTCATGGGTGCTTCCCTGGCCATGACGCTCGGCGGCGTGCCCTTCGAGGGCCCGCTTGCCTGCGTGCGCATCGGCCGCAACGTGGAGACCGGTGAGTTTATCGTCAACCCCACCTATGAGGAGCGCGAGAACTCGGATCTGGACCTGGAGCTGGGCGGCTCTGCCGACTTCATCTCGATGGTCGAGGCCGGCGCCGAGGAGATCTCCGAGGACGACATGCTCGCCGCCATGAAGTTTGGCCAGGAGGCCCTTGCTGCCTTCTGCCAGGCTCAGGACGAGTTCGTCGCCGAGTGGGAGCAGGTCAACGGCCCCATCGTCAAGAAGGAGTACCCGCTCGACCAGCCCGTCGAGGAGGTCCAGGAGCGCATCTTTGCCCACTACGACGAGATGGCAGCCGCCCTTCGCGACGCCGACAAGCTCTCCCGTATCGGCAAGGTCGAGGCCCTGAAGGAGTCCATCCGCGCCGAGTTTACCGAGGAGGAGCAGGCCGCTTGGGAGCGCGAGATCCCCGTGGCGCTCAAGAAGCTCGAGAAGAAGGCCATGCGCACCATGGTCGTCGAGACTGGCGAGCGCGTCGATGGCCGTGCTGCCGACGAGATCCGTCCCATCATGGTGAAGGATAACTACCTGCCGCTCGTTCACGGCTCCGGCCTGTTCCAGCGTGGCCAGACCCAGGTGCTCTCCGTCCTGTCGCTCGGCATGCTCAACGAGGGTCAGCGTCTGGATACCATCGAGCCCACCGAGGGCAAGCGCTACATGCACCACTACAACTTCCCGCCGTTCTGCACCGGCGAGACCGGTCGCATGGGTAGCCCCAAGCGCCGCGAGATCGGCCACGGCAACCTTGCCGAGCGCGCTCTGCTTCCGGTGCTCCCCGACGAGAACGAGTTCCCCTACGCCATCCGCGTCGTTTCCGAGGTCATGGAGTCCAACGGCTCCTCTTCGATGGCTTCGACCTGCGGCTCCACGCTCGCCCTTATGGACGGCGGCGTGCCCATTAAGCGCCCGGTCTCCGGTATCGCCATGGGTCTGATCCAGGAGGAGGGCAAGACCGTGGTCCTGTCCGACATCCAGGGTCTCGAGGACTTCCTGGGCGACATGGACTTTAAGGTCACCGGCACCACCGAGGGCATCACCGCCCTGCAGATGGACAACAAGGCCACCGGCCTTACCTTCGACATCCTGGCCCGCGCCCTGCAGCAGGCCAAGGAGGGTCGCGCCTTCATCCTGCAGAAGATGCTCGATGTGATCCCCGAGCCGCGTCACACCACGCGCAGCACCGCTCCGCGCATCGTTTCCATCCAGGTTCCGACCGACAAGATCCGCGACGTCATCGGTTCTGGCGGTAAGGTCATCCGCGGCATCCAGGACGAGACCGGCGCCTCGGTCGATATCCAGGAGGATGGTACCGTCTTTGTCGGCGGCACCGGCGAGTCCGTCGACCAGGCCGTCGAGCGCATCAAGCTCATCATCAAGGTTCCCGAGCCGGGCGAGGAGTACACCGGTCGCGTGGTCTCCATCCAGCCCTTCGGCGCCTTCGTCAACCTGCTGCCTGGCAAGGACGGCCTGCTGCACATCTCCCGCGTCGCCAAGGGCCGCGTGGAGAAGGTCGAGGACGTTCTCAACGTGGGCGACGAGGTCAAGGTCGTCGTCATCGAGGTCGACGATCGCGGCAAGATCTCGCTTGATCGTCTCGACAAGCCCGAGGCCCCGGCTCGCGCTGAGGGTTCCTCCGAGGGCGACGGCGAGCACTTCCAGCGCCGTGAGCGTCCGCGTCGCGAGCGCTCCGAGCGCAGCGACCGTCCGCGCCGTCCCGGTGACAACGGAGGCCGCAAGCCCCGCCGTCACCACGACGCCGAGTAACAGCCGCATATAAGCAGCTCAACAAGGGCGACTCCTCAGGGGGTCGCCCTTTTGCTATTCCCGGCGGGGGCCGCGGGTAAAGTTTCCTGCTCTACAGTCCTGCTCGCACGGAGAGCACATTAAGTGCTCTCCGGCTCGTGCGGAACTCGCGATAAACTTTACCCGCGGCCCCCGCCGGGAATAGCAAAAGGGCTGGTTGGTGCGGGTTGTGATTTTGTCAGATAGTCTATTCAGTTTTCTTATTATCTGAATTGTCGATAGCCGTGCTCTTGGCATATCCCCAGACCGACGGGATAGACCGTTCAGATGGGGCTTTGATGCATGGGTGGTCTGTTGGTGGGCAAATGGGTATGATGCTGTAGTTACTGCATCGACTCTGTGATGCATGTTTGTACGTTCCCGGCGGTCGGTTTGCCAGAAGCGCCCCGTCGGTTGTTCCAGACCCGTTTCGAAGAAAGGAAACCACACGAACCTATGGCAGCTAAAAAATCATCTCCCTTGAAGATCATTCCGCTTGGTGGTCTTGACGGCATCGGCAAGAACATGACGGTCTTCGAGTGCGGCGACGACATGGTGCTCGTCGACGCCGGCCTCATGTTCCCCGACGACTCCCAGCCCGGTATCGACCTGGTGCTTCCCGACTACACCTATGTCCTGGAGAACGAGGAGAAGCTCCGCGGCATCGTCGTCACCCACGGCCACGAGGACCACACCGGTTCGCTTCCGTACCTGCTGCAGGATCTCAACAACAAGGTGCCTATCTTCTCGAGCAAGCTGACGCTTGGCTTTATCGAGGGCAAGCTTTCCGAGTTCCGCATCCGCGCGCCCAAGTTCCGCGAGGTCAAGGGCGGCAGCCATGTTAATCTCGGTGGCATTTCGCTCGACTTCTTCTCCATGACGCACTCCATTCCGGGTGCTTTGGGCGTGTTCATCCGCACCAACCAGGGCACCGTTATGCACACGGGCGACTTTAAGCTCGACCAGACGCCCATCGACGGCGTCACGCCCGACTATGCCGCCATCAGCCGCTTTGCCAAGCAGGGTATCGACCTGCTGCTTTCCGACTCCACCAACGCCACGGTTCCCGGCTTTACCAAGTCCGAGGCCGAGGTCGGTCCCAACCTGCTGCACGCCATCAAGAACGCCCCGGGCCGCGTGTTCGTCGCGTCGTTCTCGAGCCATATCCATCGCCTGCAGCAGATCTGCGACGCCGCCCGCAAGTGTGGCCGCAAGGTCGTCGTGACCGGACGTTCCATGCTCACCAACACCCGCGTGGCGCGTGAGCTTGGCTATCTCAACATCGACGATGCCGATATCATCGATGCCTTCGATATCGATAACCTGCCCGATGATAAGATCGTCGTTATGTGCACCGGTTCGCAGGGCGAGCCGCTGTCGGCCCTGTCCCGCATGGCCAACGGCGAGCACAAGACGCTTTCCATCCACGAGGGCGATACCGTCATCCTGTCCGCTACGCCCGTTCCTGGCAACGAGAAGGCCGTGCAGCAGGTCGTCAACAGCCTGGCCAAGCTTGGCTGTGACGTGTGGGATAAGAATCGCGCACTCGTCCATGTCTCGGGCCACGGCAGCCAGGAGGAGCTCAAGCTTCTGATGGCCATGGCCAAGCCCACCTACTTTATGCCGGTTCACGGCGAGGCCGTGCACCTGCGCGCCCATGCCCAGCTTGCCCGTAAGATGGGCATCAAGGATGATCATATCTTTATTCTCGATAACGGCGATACGCTTGAGATGCGCGGCGGTATCGTCAAGCGCGGTACGCCCGTCGAGTCCGGCGTCGTCTATGTCGATGGCCTGCGCATCGGTGACACCGATCCCATCGTCCTGCGCGATCGCCAAAAGCTCGCCAACGACGGTATGGTCACGGCCGTCGCCATCGTCTCGCTCAAGCACAAGAAGATCGAGGCCATCGAGTTCTCGGGCCGCGGTGTTTCGTTTGCCATCGATGACCAGTTCTCCGAGGACGCCTCCGCGTCCATCATGAAGACGATCGAGAAGGGCAAGTTCAGCTTCACCAGCAGCGGTTCCGACGCCATTCGCAAGGCCGTGCGTGACTCGCTCTCCAACTTTATCTGGAGCCGTACGCGCACTCGCCCGATGATCATCCCGGTCGTCATGGAGGTTTAGTTTGGCGCGCGGATCTGCACAAAACGCCAAAGGCAATAAGGCCAACAACCAACCGGCATCTGCTAAGGGTGCCGGTTCCCATCTTCGTGCCAATAAGGGCCACGAGTCCGAGTTCGATGAGTTCGAGCCCCTGGTCGAGCCTTCGGTCAATCGCGATATCGGCGGCGTGGTCATTGCCGTTTTGGCGATTGCGTCCTTTATTGCCGTGATTTCCCCGGCAACGGCGCCCGTGACAGCTGCGGTTGCCGGTTTCTACCACCTTGGCTTTGGCCTTGGCGCCTACGTGCTGCCGATCGTCATCTTGCTGTTTGCCGCTACACTCTTTTTGGGTGAGGACTCGCCGCTCAACATTCGCTCGGTCGCGGGCGGTGCCGTGGTCTTTGTGGCCATTGTTTCTATCCTGTCGCTGATGGTGCCGGGCACGAGCGATTCGTGCGACCTCATGTTTGCGCCGCAGAACCTTTCCGCCTCGGGCGGCTACATTGGCGCCTTTATCGCAAGTGCCTTGCAAAACGCCCTGGGTAAACCTATTGCTATGGTTGTCTTGCTGGGCCTTGTCGTCGTTGGCCTGGTCATCATCGGCTTTTCGGTGGGTGGCGTTTTGCGCTCCGCACGTGATCGCGCTGCCGATTTTGCCGAGCGCCGTCGTGCCGATGTCAACGCGAGCCCGTGGGGCGATGAAGAGGCCCTGTCGGTTCCCGGCGTTGCCCGTCCGCACCTGAGCATTCTGCGCCAGAAGGGGACTGACGCCGCGGTGACCACGTTCATGGGTGGCGATGCCGACCCGGTTTTGGATGACGACGAGGACGATGACCCGTTTGTCGACGTGTCCGAGGCCGTGGAGGCCGAGCGCGCCAAGACCACGCTGCTGCCGCGCCGCCATACCAAGAAGGGCAAGGCCACACCCAAGCTCAACACGAGCGAGCCCGACCCGTCTTGGTCCGATAGCGAAATCGAACTCACTGAGGGCGATGACGAGGACGACGAGACTCCGCTCGAGACCGCCAAGACCACCTTGCTGCCGCGTCGCCGCACCAAGGCAGGACAGGTCACCGGACAGTTTTCGATGGAAGACGACCCGGACAAGGCTGACGAGTCAGAGCCGCCATTTGCCGTGAATCCCGTTTCGGCAGCTCCGCAGATCCCCGACTTCCTAAAGCATCCCAAGGTTTCCGATGCCTCCTCTACGGCTTCCGCAGCTCCTGTTGCAGCCGGTGATGGGGGAGCGGACGGTACCGTTGCCGATGCCGAGGGCGAACAAGAGGACGGCCTCAAGCTTCCGCCGCTCGAAATCCTGCACGCCAATCCGCAGTCGGCGTCCTCCGCGTCTTCTGACAAGGAGCTGGAACAGACTGCCGAGTCGTTGCAGTCCACCTTGCTTGAGTTTGGCCGTAGCGCCCGCGTTGTCGGCTGGATTGCCGGTCCCACGGTCACGACCTTTAAGCTGCAGCCCGGTGAGGGCGAGCGCGTGAGCAAGATCTCGAGCCTCGAGGACGATATCGCGCTTTCGCTTGCCGCCCAGTCGGTGCGCATCTTCGCGCCGATCCCCGGCACCTCGCTCGTCGGTATCGAGATTCCCAATCGCAAGCGTCAGAACGTCAACCTGGGCGACGTGCTTCCCTATGTGAAGGGCGGTCCGCTCGAGCTTGCCATCGGTCGCGATGCCGAGGGCACGCCGGTTGTCGCCGACCTCGCCAAGATGCCCCACCTGCTTATCGCCGGTACCACCGGTTCCGGTAAGTCGGTCATGATCAACTCCATCATCACGACCTTGCTCATGCGCGCCCTTCCCGAGGACGTTCGTCTGATCATGGTCGACCCCAAGCGCGTCGAGCTTGCGGGCTATAACGGCCTGCCGCATCTCTACGTGCCCGTGGTGACCGAGCCCAAGCAGGCGGCCAGTGCACTGCAGTGGGCCGTGTCCGAGATGGAGCGTCGCCTGAAGGTGTTCGAGCGCCTCAACGTTCGCAAGATTTCGACCTATAACGAAAAGCAGGCCGCCGGCGAGTTTGAACACTACGATAACCCGCCGCAAAAGATGCCCTATCTGGTCATCATCATCGACGAGCTTTCGGACCTGATGATGGTTGCCGGCAAGGATGTCGAGGCCTCAATCGTCCGTATCGCCCAGCTGGGCCGTGCCGCCGGTATTCACCTTATCGTGGCTACGCAGCGCCCCAGCTCTAACGTGGTGACGGGCCTTATTAAGGCCAACATCACCAACCGTATTGCCTTTAACGTGGCTACGGGCATCGATTCCCGCGTTATTATCGACCAGATGGGCGCCGAAAAGCTTACTGGTTTGGGCGACATGCTGTTTTCCAAGGTCGACTGGGGCAAGCCTCGCCGTATCCAGGGCTGTTTTGTCTCGGACGACGAGATCAACGAGATCGTCGAGTTCGTTAAGTCGCAAAGCGAGCCCGACTATCACGAGGAGATTCTGTCTGCCGTGGCGCCCGCTTCCATGTCCATGGCTGGTGGCGGCATTGTTCGCACGGGCGTTGCCGAACCGCAAGATGACGACCCGCTTATCTGGGAGGCCGCCCATATTGTGGTGGAATCGCAGCTGGGCTCCACATCTGGGCTGCAACGCCGCCTCAAGGTTGGCTATGCGCGCGCCGGGCGTATTATGGACATGCTGGAAGAAAAGGGTGTCGTCGGCCCGCCCGATGGTTCCAAGCCGCGCGAGGTCCTGCTGGACGAGGAGGGGCTCGCCGCGTTGGAGTCTGTCGACGCCGAGATGGCACGTGAAGATCGTGAGTTTGGAGGATTCTGATGGCTGCACGCTTTGGTGACATGCTGCTCGAGCAGCGTCGCCGGATGGGCCTTTCCATCCAGCAGGTCGCCAACACCATCAAAATCAGGCCGCAGATCATCGAGTTTTTCGAGACCGGTAACTTTGCATCGATGCCCCCGCGCGGCTATGCGCAGGGCATGATTTCGAGCTATGCTCGCTTTTTGGGGCTTAACCCGCGCGAGGTCGTCAACGCTTATTTTGATGACCTCATGGCATATGAACGCGAGACCTCGCAGCAGGGCGGTCGTTTTCAGGATGCTGCCGGCTACGTTAACTCGCGTTCGTCGGTCGATAACGGACGCTTTCTGATGGTTCAGGGTGGTCGCTCGACGCGGTACGGCCAGCGCCCTCCGCAGGCGGGCTATATCACCGAGACGGGCTCCAGCGAGGAGATTCGTTCTCAGCGAGATCGCTTTCGCAGTACTCCCATGCCTGATGACCGTGCGCTTCCCGCCGCTCGCGGGTTGAGTCGCGATCCCCGCGCCGGTTACGGCGACGGTGGCTACTCCGGTCGTGGTTATCGCGGAGTTTCTGCCGGGCGTTCCCACGGTGGTTACGCCGACGCCGATACCACGCAGGTGACGCCGCGCCTCCGTTCGCAATCGCAGCCTTACGGACAGCGCTCTTCGGCGCCTCGCTCTGGTCAGCGTGACTATCAGAACCGTGGCGAGCTTGCGCCGCGTTCGGGCCAGCGCGGCTCGCAGAGCCAAGGCGGCTATCGTGGTCGTCCCGATAGCGGTCGCGCTCGCATGCCGCAGGGGAATGGGCGTGGCGGCTCCAGACGCGCACGCAGCGGCGGGCGCGTTTCCCAGAACAACGGACTCGATCCGCGTATCGTTTACGCTGGCATCGGTGCCGTTGCGCTGCTGCTGATTTTGCTCATCGTGGTCCTCTTGCGTGGCTGCGGCTCTTCTGCACCCGAGTCGACGCCCGAGACGCCCGCGGCCACCAAGACGACGACCAATAAGTCTTCCAAGAAGACCGAATCTGTTGACGAGGATGAAGGCACCGACGAGGCGACGGATACTGCCGATTCCGATGCCGCCAAGGCGAACGCGAAAAAGAAAGTGGACAAGGTCATCAAGGTCAAGGTCTCCGTTGCCAAGGGCAAGACCGCCTGGATCGAGGTCAAGGTCGACGGTAAATCGGTTTTCGGCGCCCAGGCAACCGGTCCCTTTGAGCAGGAGTACACGCCTGAGTCCTCGATCGAGATCACCACGTCCAAGCCCTCCGATGTTACGGTTACCAAGAACGGTGAAAAGGTTCGCTACGACACAAAGACATCGGGTGTGGCGCGCGTGACCATTACCGTTCCCAAGAAGGAGACCACAGAGTCCGAGGATGGCGAGAGTACCGACGGCACTGATGCTGCCGACGGCACCGACGCCCAGTCTACCGACGGTACCGACGCCCAATCTGCCGACGGTACCGACACGGCATCCGATGGCCAGACTGCAAACGATTCAGATGACTATTCGTACGACAGCTACTAAGGCTCCCCGTACCGAAAGGAAGAACCATGGCTAAAGATTCCAGCTTCGACGTTGTGTCCGAGGTCAATATGCAGGAGGTCGATAACGCCTTCCAGCAGACCACCCGCGAGATCTCTCAGCGCTATGACCTCAAGGACTCCGGCGCCACCATCGAGCTTTCGAAGGGCGACATGCTCTTTACGATCAATGCCCCGGCCGATTTTGTCTCCAAGCAGATCATTGACGTGTTGAGCTCTAAGCTCATCAAGCGCGGCATCGACCTCAAGGCTGTCTCTTGGGACGCGCCGCAGGCGGCTTCGGGCGGTACCGTGCGCGTGTTTGGCCATATCGTCGAGGGCATTGACCAGGCGACCGCCAAGAAGATCAATAAGGACATCAAGGATCAAAAGCTCAAGGTCAAGGTGACCATCGAGGCCGATAAGCTGCGCGTTACCTCGGCCTCTAAGGACGCGCTTCAGACGGTGATCCAGTTCCTGCGCGACCAGGACTATGGTCAGCCGCTGCAGTTTACCAACTACCGCTAATTTACTCGAAAGGACCGCTCTCCAACATGGATACTCCGTTGGGTTCTGTACTCTATATCACGCTTGGCTGCGCCAAGAACGAGGTCGATACCGACCGCATGCGTTCGCTGCTGACCGCTGCGGGCTACGAGGAGGCATTCGATCCGCAGGATGCCGATATCGCTATCGTCAACACGTGCTCGTTTCTCGCCTCGGCGACGTCCGAGAGTATCGAGACCACGCTCGAGCTCGCTAACGAGGTGCAGGACGGCGTTCGCGCATGCCCCATCGTCATGTGCGGTTGCGTGCCGTCTCGTTACGGCGACGACCTGCCCGACGAGCTTCCCGAGGTCGCGGCCTTTGTGAAGGCCGATGAGGAAGACGGTATCGTCTCTGTCATCGATGGCGTACTGGGCGTGGAGCGCGAGATCGCGGCCTATATCCCGCAGGTCAAGCGTACCGTCGAGGGTGCCGTTGCCTACGTCAAGATTTCCGATGGCTGCAATCGTTTTTGCAGCTTCTGCATGATCCCCTATATTCGCGGTC
>URTB01000003.1 GCA_900550595.1 uncultured Collinsella sp. | reverse complement strand
ACGGCCTTTTGCGAGCTCTTGCCATGAACGAGAGCCAGGCTGTCACGTACAAGACGCTCATAAAGGACGCCTCGTACGGTGAGGCGGGCCCCGACGAGAGGACCATCGCTGCGTACCTGGATCTCTTCAACAGGCTCAAGCTGACCGAGGACCTGTGCGGATGGGAGCCATCGAGGTCAAGCTGAGCGATGCGAAAGCAGACGATGGAGCGAGAAATCTCAAGGCGCTGGAGAGGAAAGTGCTCTCCAATCCTGCCGCCCAAAATGCCGCGCCGGCGTTTTTGGCGGTCGTGGTTGGAAAGGGGAGCATTGCCTACACGCGCGACGACGGCGTGGCGGTGATCCCCATGGCGGCACTTGGGGCGTAGTGGTTTTGCGGGCATGGCATTGCGTCCCGCCTTCATGTCCGCACGGGCGCCTATCCTTACGGCAATGTAGCCGCCTATGTAGCAAGCGGCAGGCAACGGAGAAAGGCTCTAACCGTGTCAGCTGAAAAGACGCCGTGTATCTCGGCTATCGATACGACGAACTTTGCGCGCCAGATTGTGCTGGACTTTGAGTTTGCGCCGGTGCCAAAGCAGCGCCAGCGCCGTGGACTGCGCAACGAGATTATCGAGGTCGGCGCCGTCAAGCTCGATTACCACGGCAACGTTATGGGCGAGTTCTCGCAGTTTGTGCAGACGGAATTTACCGAAGGCGTTGCGCTTCCCGTCCGCGAGCTTACGGGGATATCGGCTGTGGACACCGCGATGGCCGATCCGCTCTACGTGGTGATCAAAAGGCTCAGCGATTGGATCGGTCGCTACTCCGCCCAGATAGTTTGCTGGAGCGGAACGGACCGTCGACAGCTTTTGACCGAGTGCCAGGCAAAGCGCATCGACCTTTCCGCGTTTCCTACGGACTGGGCCGACCTGCAGGCGTTTTACACCTCAATCATGGACGTGGGCAGCCACGGGCGCGTCTCGTTGGGCGATGCGGCAACGTGGTTTGGCATCGAGTTCGACGAGTCGACGGGTCACGCCCACAGCGCCTTAGCCGATGCGCGCGTAACCGCCAAGCTGCTTAAACAGATGATGGAGGGGGACTATCACGTGAGTCCGCGCGCCCTGGAGATCCGCCAGCGGTGGGGGATAGGCGAGCGAGCCCAGACGCGCCTTTCCAGCAAGTGCCCCGAGCTGGGCGACCTGCTGCTAAAGCTGAAGGCGGAGGGGAGGTAGGGGCACCCTCCGCCCATGCTGGTGCGGCGCCTTACTGCCTGGCAGTTCCTGATGTTGGCAGGTGGCTGCCGCAGTGGCCTATCACGATTAACTGTGCCTCGTCATCAAAACAAAAGTGCAGGCGGAATGGGTCGCGGCGGTTGCGACCGTTGCCCTTAATGTGCGGCAAGATGCAAACCTGCTTACCGTTGTAGGTACGTTGGCGGAGCCGCATGAGCTCGGTGTCGTTTTTAGTCAGCTTGGTCTCGGTCGGCGCGGCGTCAAACGAAGTCTGATTTCTAAACTCGCTATAGAGGTCTCCGGTCGTCGGGCGCTCCCCAAACTTGAGTTGCCACATAACGGTCGCTACGGATTTAAGGATCTGCCATTCCTCGTCAAGATCGGCAAAATCATAGCGGCGTGCCGAGTCGTATGCCTCGGGCAAAACGAAAATGCGCGAGGGCCAGAGATTCGCGGCAAACTTAAGCTCGTCCTCAAGGGTGCGCGGAAATGCCTCGAGCCCCTCGACAAAGCATGCTTCCGCTCTGAGTGCAGCTACGTGCTTTTCCGAGCGGTCGGCTCGCTCCAGCGCCTCTTGGAGTCGATACTTTAAGTTGGCGATCGTGTTCTCGGATTCATCCAGCTCGAGCAGGCAGTTTTCCAGTTGCTCAATACGCTGCTCATACGCGGCGTTGCTGTCGGCGTAATCGTTTGCCAGCCCTTCCCAGAGCTGCCTGTCGGCAGTCTCTTTTGACAACAACTCTTTAAGGTTGTCCATGGCCTCTTGGCTGTACGAGGCGGCAAGCGCTTCGGTGCGTTTTGCCTCGGCTACGGTTTCATTCTCTGCGTGGCGTTTCATCTCTGCCATGCGGCTGCGTAGCGCCCCGATTGATTGGCGCGATTTGTACCAGGCAATATCGCTCGTGTCTACAATATCGCCCCTGCCGCGCAAGAACGAGCGCCCCAGACTCCGGTTAAGTATCGTGGATGTCTGGTTGCCGTACTCGCTCAGCCTATCGCGCCTGATGCAGAGGTGTCGACGTGCGTCTTCTTCGTCAGACAGATTGATGCTCGGTTGGTAAATACGAAGTGACGACTTGGGGCAGTTGTATCGATAAGCGGGCGTATCGTAGAGAAAAAGATTGAACAGCTTTGATTTGAGCCGACCATCGGATTCGTCGGCGGCAAACACGTTGGCTAGGCCCATAAGGTTATTGGCGAGCTTGCCGGGATCTTTGACGGGATATCGACCGGTATCATCGCTGGTTATTAGAATCAGAGGGAGCTCGCGCTGGCTGCTCAGAAGGTTGTCGGAGAACTCGGCGTCAAAGTTCTCAAACGTCAGGCGCGTGCACGATGTGTTGACGACAGTCTCTCCAACGCACGCCTGATGATTGGGAAGCGAAAACAGAACCTTCGCGATGCGGGGAATATTGAGGTCCGGTTCTGGCAGTGGCCAGCCCACATATTCGGGCAGGGTCGCATAGGTGACTTTAATATTGACTAGGCAGGAGTTGTCATCGGCTGTTTCAAGGCCAATGCAAGTGTGCCAGTGACGATACGAATAATGACTGTCGGGCTCGTCATATTCAAAGGCCCAAGCGACGGGAATCTTGCCTCGCTTGTCGTTAAAGGCTGCACGAGTGCAAATGCTCACACGGCTGCCCGTGGTCATGCCTCCAGAATAGCCAACGGGATAGCTGAGGTTTCCAAATACAAAGTCAGAGGCAACGTCTTTATTGCTTGATAAAAACTCAAAGGCGCTCTGTTCATGGCGCTTGCGCTGCTCTTTGTCGCGCACCCAGGTGTAGATCTGGCGATACGCATCGACGATTGAGGGCGTGGTGGTCGAATAGGGCGAAAGCCTGAACTTTGCTCGGTAATGAATCTGTTCGTTTTCGGACCGCATGTTAGCCTCGCTTGCCTGTTGGCGTAATTGACCTGTAATGCTTAAGTGTAGACGTTTGAGTAAGGTTCATGCATCGAACAACGGGCGTTAGGTGCCAAAGCGTCTGTAAGCGTGCTAATGGGCGCTGGTGACGCGGAGCGATCATAAGGTATTCATGCTATTCGCAGCATTGTTGAGCAACAAACCGCGCGAGGTAAAAACGATTCCTTTTGCAGAAAACCCCATGACACGGCAAGCTGATTGAAAGACAATAGATAAAGCTGTAACAAGGGTGATTTATCGTTCACCCCGGTATCAATAAAACCCAGGAGATTTTTCGTGGCCATTCAGACGAAAACTCTTCGGGGGGGTGCTCGCCAGCGAGTGTCTTCCTTCGATAGACAATCCTAGCGTTACCTTGCGACACGCATTTTCGCTTCTCGTAAAGCGGGGCGCGTGATGGCAAAGCTAGCAGAGATAACGCCCGGTACGCGCGTTCGCGGTGTCGTGGGGGATTCGCCCGTGACCATTAAGGCTGTCGAATGGCATGGCGATTCCATCTTAAACGTAATCTACAAGACGGACCAGGGCGCACTGGGTGACCAACCTCTCTTCGATACGGACGAGGATAAATACATCATCGAAAAGTCCAGCGCCTGGGCGTTCGATGCCGACCCCGATGACCTGCGACTCGTGTCCGAAGCGTATCGCATAGGCTTGGCTCATCTGTTCGATCCCTATCTGGCTATTCGTACGTCGTCCATCGAGCCGCTGCCGCACCAGATCTCGGCCGTCTACAAGGAAATGCTGCCGCGCTTGCCGCTGCGTTATGTGCTGGCGGACGACCCCGGTGCAGGCAAGACCATCATGACGGGCCTCCTAATAAAAGAAATGATTGCTCGCGGCGATCTTAGGCGTTGCCTTATCGTGGCTCCCGGTAATCTTGTGGAACAGTGGCAAGACGAGCTATGGCAAAAGTTTGGGCTCAAATTCCGCTTGCTTACAAACGATGTGCTGGAGTCTTCTGCTACTGGGAACCCCTTCGACGAGGTCGATTTTTGTATCGGCCGCCTAGATAAGCTGGCTCGCAACGACGAGATCCAAAAGAAGCTAAGGGCAACTTCGTGGGATCTTGTGGTGTGCGACGAGGCCCACAAGATGAGCGCGACAAACTTTGGCGGCGAGTTCAAGCCGACCAAACGCTATAAGCTCGGTCAGCTCTTGGGCGACACAACCGAAAACTTGTTGCTTCTTACGGCTACGCCTCACAACGGTAAGCCGGCTGACTTTCGCTACTTTATGGCGCTCGTGGACAAGGACCGGTTTGCGGGAGGCAATCGCGTTAAGAATCCTGCGGCGCGCTCCACTGCCGGCCAGGCTCAGAGCCTTCCGCCCGCCGCTTCGCTTGACTGCGATGTTTCCGATGTGATGCGTCGCCTCGTGAAAGAGGAGCTGCTCAAGTTCGATGGGTGCCGGCTATTCCCCGAACGCTGCGCCTACACAGTCGAATATGACCTATCTCCTGCCGAGCAGGAGCTCTATGACTCGGTGACTCATTACGTCACCGAGGAGTTTAACCGTGCGGAGCGCTTGGGTGGCAAGCATAAGAACAGCGTCGGCTTTGCTTTGACTATCTTGCAGCGTCGTCTTGCGTCGAGCCCCGAGGCCATCTACCAGTCGCTTCAGCGTCGTCGCATACGGCTTGAGTCCAAGCTCGCCGAGGCAAAAAGTGTTGCGAGCGGCAAGGTCGCCTATACAGATAAATGGGGCATCGATGCCAGAGATTTTGACGAGGACGATTACGACTCCGAAGAGTACGAACAAATGGAAGATGACGTCGTAGACACCGCTTCTGCGGCGGCGACTGCGGTTGAGCTCGATGCCGAGATCGCGATTTTACGCACGCTCGAGCGCAAGGCAAACGATGTTCGCATTAGTGGCGAGGACCGTAAGTGGGAGGAGCTTTCGCGACTGCTGCAAGACGATTCCAATATGTTTGGCATGGACGGTCGACGTGAGAAACTCATCATCTTTACCGAACACAAGGACACACTGAACTACCTCGCAGGGAAGATTGGCTCCCTCCTGGGCGACCGTTCTGCCGTGCTCACCATTAAGGGCGGTATGACGCGCGACGAGCGCCATCGTGCCGAGGAAATGTTCAAGCAGGATGCGAACTCGCGCATCCTTGTCGCTACGGATGCCGCCGGCGAGGGCATTAACCTACAGCGTGCGCACCTTATGATCAACTACGATCTGCCGTGGAATCCCAATCGACTCGAGCAGCGCTTCGGTCGTATTCACCGCATCGGTCAGACCGAAGTATGCCATCTGTGGAACCTTGTCTCCACGCAGACGCGCGAGGGCGAGGTGTTCCAACGCCTGTTCAGCAAGCTCGAGGTGGAACGTGCCGCGCTGGGCGGTAAGGTTTTCGACATCTTGGGCAGAGTTACCTTTGAAGGCAAGACGCTCCGTGACTTGCTCCTCGATGCGATTCGCTATGGCGATGACCCCGAGGTACGGGCGCGGCTCAACCAGGTGGTCGATGCTTCTCTCGACACGAGCTCCATTGAACGGCTTCTCCAAGAGTATGCGCTTACCGATGACGTCATGGACGCTCGCGGCGTAAGCACTATTCGCGAGGACATGGAACGCATGGAGGCGCGCAAGCTCGAGCCGCACTTTATCCAGGCATTTTTCATGGCGGCAATGAAGCGCTTGGGAGGACGCGTGGCATCTCGCGAGCCTGGCAGGTTCGAGGTGCTCGAGGTGCCGTTCTCGGTTCGCTCGATGAGCATGGGCGGCGAATGCGGCCACGTGCTTGCCTCCTATGAGCGTATTTGCTTTGACAAAGAATCTAAAGAGGGTCCTGGACTCGTTCCCGCGGAGTTGGTATGCCCCGGTGAGGCGCTTTTGGACGCAACGGTGAAGGTGCTGATTGGCCAAATGGGCTCGGCGCTCAAGCGGGGCTGTGTGCTCGTGGACGATAGAGATTTTGGAGACAAGCCGAGACTCTTGCTCTATATCGAGAACTCCGTTCAGGACGGCACGACGCTGACCGATGGCACCAAACGTACGGTATCCAAAGAGTTTAGGTTCGTTGAAGTTGACGCTGCGGGCGAAGCTCGTGATGCGGGCTATGCGCCCTATTTGGACTATCGCGGTCCTCGTCCGTCCGAGGCATCTGCCGCGCACACTATCGCTTCTGAGCAGGAGTGGCTTACCGGCGACATTGACGCGCTTGCCATGGATTTCGCCATTCGCGAGATCCTCCCGGTGAGCCTCGAAGAGGTACGCAATCGTCGTATTCCGCAGATCGAGAAGATCGAGCGAGCCGTTGACGCGCGTCTTACCGAAGAGGCCAATTATTGGGATGGTCGCGCGTGGGAGCTGGAGGAGAAAGAAAAGCAAGGCAAGAAGACACGCCTGAGTTCTCTGAATGCTCGTCGTCGCGCCGATGATTTGCGCGACCGTAGACAAATGCGCTTGGCGGAGCTGCAGCGCGAAAAGACCATCACTCCCGCGTCTCCGAGGGTGCTGGGCGGCGCGCTTGTGATTCCAGTTGGCATGCTGCCCCACGACTCGCATGCTACCACCGAATCCAGTGCGGCAGGCAGGCGCGAGGTAGAGCTTGCCGGCATGCGTGCCGTCATGGCTATCGAGCGGGAGCTGGGTTTTACGCCGCGGGATCGAAGCGCAGATAACTGCGGCTACGACATCGAATCCGTGGTGCCCGACGAGCTTCATGCTAAGGGACCGGCGTTGCGAATGATTGAGGTCAAGGGTCGCACCGCGGGCGCCACTACGGTCACCGTCTCGCACAACGAGGTGATGTGTGCGCTCAACAGGCCAGATGCCTTTGTGCTCGCACTGGTCGAGGTCGATGGAAACACGACCCGAACTTCTTACATCGCACATCCGTTTACAAGTCCGCCGGATTATGCCGCGGCAAGCACGAATTACGACATCGCGCGTCTCAAGGAGGCAGGCGACGTGATACTAGAGAGGGAGCAGGAATGGCAGTAAAGAAGAAGCTCATCGAGGTGGCTCTGCCGCTCGACGATATCAATGCGGCGTCTGCACGTGAGAAGTCCATCCGCCATGGGCATCCCTCGACGCTGCATCTCTGGTGGGCCCGTCGCCCGCTGGCCGCGGCGCGCGCCGTCATCTGGTCGTCGCTGGTGGACGACCCGTCGGCGCATCCCGAGGAGTTCCCCACCGTGGAGGAGCAGGCTGCCGAGCGCGAGCGCCTGTTCGGCATCCTGCGCGAGCTCGTGGTGTGGGAAAACTCCAATAACGATCGTGTGCTTAATGCCGCCAAGGCTGAGATTAAAAGGTCGATGGGCGACGACTTGCCGCCCCTGTTGGATCCTTTTGCAGGTGGAGGCGCCATTCCGCTGGAAGCCCAGCGTCTGGGCCTTAAGGCCTATGCGCAGGACCTCAACCCGGTGGCCGTTACCATCAATAAAGCAATGATTGAGATTCCGCCGTTGTTTGCGAACAATCCTGCCGTTAACCCTGAGGCCCGCGGCAAGCTGACCAACGGAGGTTGGAGCGGCAACGCTGGCCTGGCTGCCGACGTTAAGTACTACGGCACTTGGATGAAGGAAGAGGCCCAGCATCGTATCGGCGACCTGTACCCCAAGGTGCAAGTGCCGGCCGAGCAGGGCGGCGGCGAGGCCACCGTCATTGCGTGGCTCTGGGCGCGCACGGTTAAGTGCCCCAATCCCGCGTGTGGACACGAGGCGATTCTCGTGCGTTCGTTCGACTTGTCCAAGAAAAAAGGAAAGGAATGGCACGTCGAGCCTCATTGCGAGGGCGGTGAGGTGCGCTTCGATGTTGCACCCGGCAAGGCGACGCAGGACGGCACGGTGAACCGTCGCGGCGCGACCTGCGTACACTGCGGGGCGCCTATTGCTTTCGACCATATACGCGAAGAGTCGCGCGAGGGACGCATGGGCGCCAAGCTCATGGCTATCGTCGCCGAAGGGCAACGCGGCAGAATCTACATCGCGCCGGACGAGGTGCAGATAGCAGCCGCCGACGTTCCGATGCCCGATGACTATCCCCAGGGCAAGCTCGCTTATTACCCGGGGCATCTGAACACGAACGTCTACGGCCTAGACGAGTTCTGGAAGCTCTTTACCAACCGACAGCTGACGGCGCTGACGACGTTCTCGGCGCTCGTCGGTGAGGCGCAGAAAAAGGCGGAGGCGGACGCCATCGCTGCCGGTCTTGCCGACGACGGCGTGGGCCTGGCGGACGGCGGCACCAGCGCCCGAGCCTACGGCGAGGCTATCGGCGCGTACCTGGCGTTCGTTGTTGACAAGTTGGCCGATAGAGGTTCTACAGTTTGTAGCTGGGATGTTACACGCGAAGGTCTGCGGAATACCTTCGGCCGCCAAGCAATTCCCATGACGTGGGATTTTGCGGAAGGAAATACATTCTCTAATTCTTCTGGTTGTTTCGATAACTCACTCGATTGGATTATTAAGTGTCTGCATGAATTGCCGCAGACGACATTAAAAGGTGATGCACGACAATTCGACGCCCAGAGCGATAATGGACGAAGGGGCTTGGCGATATCGACTGATCCTCCGTATTACGACAACATCGGCTACGCTGACCTCTCAGACTTCTTCTACGTGTGGCTGCGCCAATCGCTTAGGCACACTTACCCCAAGCTCTTCAGCACCATGCTTGTGCCCAAACACGAGGAACTGGTTGCTACGCCCTACCGTGAGGGCCGCGGCAAGGAGGGAGCACGCGACTTCTTCGAGGAAGGCATGTTCAGCACCTTCAAACAGGTGAACAAGTACGCTCGCGAAGACGTGCCCGTCACAATTTACTACGCGTTCAAACAGAGCGAGACCGAGACTAAGAATGATGTTGAATCAACGGCATCGACTGGCTGGGAGACGATGCTTTCCGCCATTATTCGCGCTGGCTTCTCGATAACTGGTACATGGCCTATGCGCACCGAGATGGCCAACCGTTCGATTGCATCTGGTTCAAACGCGCTCGCATCCTCCATCGTTCTTGTCTGTCGCAAGCGCCCCGAGAATGCTCCTATGGGCACTCGTCGCGACTTCGTGGTGGCGCTCAAGCGTGAGCTGGGTCCTGCGCTCGATAAACTTCGTTCTTCGAATATCGCACCTGTTGACCTTGCACAATCGGCTATCGGACCTGGTATCGGCGTGTATTCGCGCTACAGCCAGGTGCTCGAGGCCGACGGTAGCCCCATGACGGTGCGTGCAGCGCTGCAACTTATCAACCAAGAGGTGGATGCGTACTTTAGCGACCAGGATGGCGAGCTCGATCGCGAGAGTCGTTTCTGCGTCGATCTCTACACGCAGAAAGCCTTTGACACCATTAAGTTCGGAGAAGCCGACGTGCTCGCCCGCGCCAAGAACGTTTCCATCGAAGGGCTGGCGGCACAGGGGCTCCTTGCATCTGTTAAGGGCGATGTTCACCTGCTCGACCGTAGTGAGGTATCGGAGCGCGTTGACTTTAAGGCGCCTACTTGGCTTACGACCCAGCAGCTTACGCATGCGCTCGAGGAGGGCGGTGTTACGGCTTGCGCCAAGATCGTTAGCCAAACGCTCGGCGGTCGTGCGGATGGTGCCAAGGCGCTTGCGTATCGCCTCTTTACCATTGCGGACAAGCGCAACTGGCAGCAGGAGGCCTTCGCCTACAACTCGCTTGTTACGGCATGGCCCGAGATCCAGTCAAAGGCGGCGCAGCTTGCTGTCGAGCGTCCCACGCAAGACTCGCTCTTCGATTAAGTCCCAAGGAGATAAACCATGGAGAACAACAGCAATAACTGCGATCTTCTCAATAAGGGCTTTGACCTTTTGCTCGAGGCCCTTGATCCTTATGTGATGCGCGAGCTTACCCAGGCATACGGCAATGATTTTTGGCAGGTCGGTGTGCTCAACAAGCTCTACGACGACCAAAAGCGCAACCTGCCAGCATCGGGTGACTATGCCACTCTTGCTGACTCGCTCGATATTGCCCTGTGCTTGCTGCTCATTGACATCAACTGGCGCGATGTGTTTCGCCTTAGGTTGCCTCAGGATTGCAAGAACTACGTCATGGAGCTCAAGGGCGTTCGCAACAAGGTTGCGCATCGCGGTATGGGAGGTATCTCGGACAGCGACGCATGGCGTGCGCTCGATACCATGAGTCGTTTGGCTGAGCAGATTGATCAGGATACCACGGCGCAACTCAACGCAATGCTTCGCGAGGTTCGTTATGGCAGCGCCGACGGCTCGACGGCAGTGACAACGAATGTCGATGCTGGCGTGGATGCCCCGGCACCCCGTAGGAAATCACTCGAGCAAACCAAGGCCGTGCGTGGCCTGCCTAGTTGGCGCGACGTCATGGAACCCCATATGGATGTTGCTGAGGGGCGCTATAGGAATGCCGAGTTTGCTGCCGACCTTGCCCAGGTGGCGCGCGGCAAGGGCGAGCTGGAGTACCGCGACCCGGTCGAATTCTTCAATCGAACGTATGTGACCGAAGGCATGAAGGGGCTGCTCGTGCAGTCGTTGCGCCGCGTGGCTGGTCTCGACGGCGAGCCCGTCATTCAGCTTAAGACCGCGTTTGGTGGCGGCAAAACGCACAGCATGCTTGCGCTTTACCATATGATGCGCAGCCGTTCGCGTTTGGGGCAAATCGCTAATATCGCTTCCGTGCTCGAGGAGGCGGGCGTTGCCGAAGTCCCCGAGGTGCATGTTGCTGTGCTCGTGGGCACCTCTATCAATCCGGCAAAAGCCATGCGCCCGGCTACTATGCCCGGCATCATGGTCAACACGCTTTGGGGTCATATGGCATACCAGCTTGCAGAATCCGCTGGCAGGCCCGAGCTCTATGATTATGTTAAAGACGCCGACAAGAAGGGCGTCTCGCCGGGATCTGCTGCTCTGACTGAATTATTCGACGATTGCGGCTGCTGTCTTGTCCTTATGGACGAGCTCGTTGCCTATGCCAAGAAGATTTATGGCGTCGACGGACTTAACGCCGGCAGCTTCGACAACTTCATCACCTTTATTCAGGAGCTCACTGAGGCAGCACGCGCTTCGAAGCGCAGCCTGGTCGTAGCCTCTATTCCCGAATCTGACAACGAGATCGGTGGCGAGGCGGGCCAGCGAGCTTTGGAGCAGATTGAGCATACCTTTGGGCGCATGGAGGCTATTTGGAAGCCCGTGGCGGCAAACGAAGGCTTCGAGGTTGTTCGCCGCAGGCTTTTCCTGGACTGCAAGGATGATGCCGCTCGCGATGAGGTATGCGCGACGTTTAGCAAGATGTACAACGAAAATACTTCGGACTTCCCGGTGGAGTCGCGCGAGCTTGAATACCGCGACCGCATGGTTTCCTGCTACCCGATTCACCCTGAAGTGTTCGACCGTCTCTACGAGGACTGGGCAACGCTCGAAAAGTTTCAACGTACCCGTGGCGTGTTGCGCTTAATGGCGTCGGTTATCCACGAGCTGTGGATGAACCAGGATCCTTCGCCGATGATTATGCCGGGGTCGTTCCCCCTCGATGTGCCCGGCGTGCGCGATGAGCTCACGCGCTATCTTGATGACAACTGGAATGCAGTCGTTGATTCCGAGATCGACGGCAAGCAGTCCGTTCCGTATCGCAATGACGGCAACAACACTCGTTACGGCAATCTTTTGGCTTCGCGTCGCGTCGCACGTACCATCATGCTCGGCAGTGCTCCCGACGTGGGCGGTCAATCCGTCCGCGGTATTGAGCGCGCGCATATTCGCTTGGGCACGGTCCAGCCTGGCGAGAACATCTCCGTATTCAACGATGCCCTGGGCACGCTGCAGACATCCTCGTCTTTCCTGTATAGCGACGTCAACGGAAACCGTTTTTGGTACGATACGCGCCCCACGTTGCGCAAGGTTGCCGATGACCGTGCCCAGCAGGTCAAGGACTCTGAGCCGCTCTATGAAGTTGAGAGTCGCCTAAAGAGGCTGCGCAAGATCGATCCCTTCTCGGGCATTCATGTATGTCCCGCAAGCTCGCTTGACGTTCCGGATGATCAGACGCTGCGCCTGGTGGTGCTGACGCCGTCTGCCAATCACCGTGGAAAAACGGCCGATTCCGCGGCACTCACCTTGGCATCGGAGATACTCTCAAATCGCGGTACGTCTCCGCGTACGTACAAGAATATGGTTGTGTTCGCCGCTGCGGACGCATCTTACTATGCACAGCTCCTAAGTGAGGCGAAACAATACCTTGCTTGGGATTCCATCAAGAAAGATCGCGAGTCGCTGAACCTTGATGTGGCACAGACGCGCGAGACTGACCAGAGTGTGAGACGTGCCGACGAATCGCTCGAGATAAAGATCCAGGAGGCCTATAGCTGGCTAATTTATCCGCGTGTTGACCTTTTCAGCGACTCGATGGATATCGTTTGGGAAGCAGAACACGTTGAGGGCGGCGGCGAAAATATCGTTGCCAAGATGGCGCGCAAGCTTGTTTCCGATGAGGCGGCCATCAAGACCTGGGCACCCGCCCTGCTTAAGATGGAGCTCGATCGAGTGCTCTGGAAGGAAGCGGACCACATCCAGATTAAGCGTCTGTGGGAGTTCCTGTGCTCTTATTGCTATCTTCCCAGGCTGTCGTGCTATGGCGTGCTCGAGGACGCGATTCAAAGGGGCCTGGGCTCAAAGGAATACTTTGGCCTTGCTGCTGGCTTCTCGGACGATCGCTATATGGAGCTGACGTTTGGTGAGCAGAAGGCGTTTATCAACGAGAGCGACCTGCTGGTGAAGCCGACTGTGGCAACAAAGCAGATCGAAGAGGAGGCTGCTGCTGCTCGCATTGCGGCTGCGGAGGCTGAGAAGGGCTCCGATGGCGGCGGGCATGGAATTACGTTTGGTCCTACGACGAGCGAGACGGTGACGGACGGAACTGGCAGGACTACGGTTGTCGACACGACGCCAGTGGTGGTGCAGCCCGCGAGGCAAAAGACATCCTTCCATATGACGGCAAAGCTCGACAACACTCGCGTCAATCGCAACATCCAGACCATCATGGACGAAGTAGTGAGTCAGCTAAACATGCTGGGCGGTGCCGACGTGCAGCTTTCGTTTAGTGTCTCCGCTCATGTCGAAGACGGAATTCCCGTGCAAACAGTCCGAGCAATAAGCGAGAACTGCTCCACGTTGGGCATCAACGACTATAGGTTTGGGGAGTAAAAGCGCTGGCAGAGAATAGGACTGCCCCATCATTCCGCTACTCGAAATGATGGGGCAGGATGTGGCATGGTCGGCTATTTAACGGGCGCTAAATAAAGTGTTCTGCCGCGCAACGGCCGCACGTCACCATGGCACCGCCTGCGTCCGCCTACATCCCCGCAATCCCGCGGGCCGCACCCAGCAGCTCGTACTCTCTCTGGCTCCACTGGTGCAGCTCGGCCGCGCGTACGGCGTCGCGGCACAGGCCCAGGAACACCTCTGCACCCTCGCAGAAGCACTCGCGGGCAAAGGCGCCGGATCCGTCCGCAACGCACGTGCCGTCAACAAAGAGCTTCCAGCTGGACGTCTCGCGCGAGTCGTCTCCGAGCAGCTGAATCTGCAGCACGTGTGGATTGCCGGCAGCGCAAAGCTCTTCCTCGAGCACCTGCACGGTAAAGCGCATCTGGTGGGAGAGATTGCTCTTGACCAGGGCCGAGACATAGCCGCTCGGCTCGTCCAGAAGATGCATTCGTTTTGGCTTGACTGCCAGGTTGTGGAAGTTGCGCTCACTGCGCACGGAGAAATTGTCCATACGGACTCCTTTCATCGATGTTGGCAGGGCCACCGTGCCTCTTGGCCGGTTGGCGTCGGGATCGTGGAGCCAACTCTCTACCCCGACTCTGGATAAAACGCGCCCGCTCCTTGCGGGCAAGATGGAGTCTATCAGCGCGCGCGGACACAAATCAAGCGTCGCCTGCGAAATGATGTGCAGACGGCGCTTGATTACGCGGCAATTATTCGGCAAAAATCCGGAAAAGTGTCGAAATCAGCCGTATGAAAGTACGGAAAAGTGTCAAATTCGAGCCGCCCAAATTACGGAAAAGTGTCGAAATGAGCACCCAACAATCACGGAAAAGTGTATCCTAGTACTAAAACAGCACGTAATAAGGGGTACGCTTATGCTACAGAGAAAAGCGAAAGCACAATTTGAATCTTGGCTTGCCTCGTCGCCTAACAAGGCCCTTTTGGTCAAGGGCGCCCGACAGGTAGGAAAGTCATATCTGGTCAACGCGTTCGCACGTGAATCGTTCGAAAACGTCGTGACGTTCGACCTTATCGCCGACGCGTCCGTGCGCGATTCATTTTTGGCGGCGAAAAGTGCGGACGACCTGCTTATGCGCATGTCTATCGCTGCGACGCAGCCGATGGTTGCGAACAAGACCGTCGTGGTTATCGACGAGGTGCAGCGATGCCCCAACGTGGTGACGTTTATCAAATACCTGGACCAGCGCGGCGACTTTCGATACATCCTTACCGGATCGCTCCTTGGCGTTGAGCTCGAGGGCATCGACTCCCTGCCGGTGGGGTATGTCGAGCAGGTTCAGATGTACCCGCTCGACTTTGAGGAGTTTTGCTGGGCAAATGGCGTTGGTGCCAGCGTGTTTGACATGCTCAGGGGCTGTCTAAAGGATGAGGGGGAGCTCCCTGGCTTCCTGTATGACCGCTTGCTCGATCTGTTCCATCAGTATGTGGTGGTGGGAGGCATGCCCGACGCGGTCAATTCCTTCTTGGCGACGCGCAATGTCGACGAGGTTCGAAACATCCACCGCGATCTTCACGCCCTGTATCGCGATGACATCGCAAAGTACGCTCCGCCCGAGCTACGTTTGGTTATTCGCGATATCTATGATTTGATTCCCAGCGAAGCGGGTTCTAAAAACAAGCGATTCAAGCTGTCATCGATAAGCGGTGTTAAACGTTTTTCGCAGGTGACGGACCATTTTCTCTGGCTGTCGGAGGCGGGTGTTTCGCTTCCCGTGTATAACGTAACCGCGCCTGTGGCACCCCTTTTATTGGGGGAGCAGCGAAGTCTTTTTAAGCTGTTTTACTTGGACACCGGAATGCTCATGTCGTCGTATTCCAAAAAGGTCGCTCAAGGCGTTTTTGATGGAGAGGCAGAAGGCGCCTTTGGCATGAACATGGGGGCGGCGTTTGAGGGCTTCGTTGCCCAAGAGCTCAAAGCTCATGGATTTAGATTGCGCTACTTTACATCGAAAAAGGTTGGCGAGCTCGATTTTGTCGAGGAGACGCTCGATGGGGAAGTGCTTGCCATCGAGGTCAAGTCGGGCAAGAGCTTTAGGTCCCATGCGGCGCTCGACAACGCGCTCGTGACGAAGGGTTACGGAATCGACCGTGCTCTGGTGCTTGCTGAGTGCAACCTGCACCGCGATGGAGAGGTGTTGTATCTGCCCATCTTTATGGCGGGCCTCTTGGAGCCGTAACGCGTTGCCGGCTCTTCCAGCCCTCCTTTAACCTTCGCTACTCGTCTCCGTCGTTGGGGTCGCCCTTGAGGGTGTTGATGTCCAGGTACTGGTTGTCGTCTTCTTTTTGCTGCGTTGTCGATTCGGACGCGGTGGGGCCGCGGAACAACTGGAATCCCTCAAACGCGATCACGCCGAGCAGAGCGATGATGATGGCGATAAAGACAACCTTTGCCGCTTGGGGAAACTCGGAGAAGTGCGGCGGCTCTTCCTCGGTGTAGTAGTCGGCAAAGTGCTCATCATCGGTGCCACGGGTATACGACGATGCCGATGCGTCCTTTACGCCGGTCTTGTTGTACTCGGGAGTGGACGCGTCGGCAAACGGGCCGTTATCGTATGCGCTCGATGCGGATCCGTAGTCCTCGGTCTCAATGCGGGAGGCGCGGGACGCGGCATCAAAGCGGTCGTTGTACGCTGTTGTTTCGCTGTAATCGGAGTCGCGTTCCTCGGCAGCTGCAAACAGCGGGTTGACCGGAATATCGAGCGCCGGCATGTCGGCCGAGGTCTCGTCCAAGTCGGCCGCGGCCCAGGAATCGAAGGCAAACTGGCGGGTTGCAAAGTCGTCGAGATCCGCAACGGGCGGTTCGGGCGCATTGTGCTGTGCCGCGGCGATAAACGATGCCGTCTCGGTAGGATCGTCTGCCGAAGGGGTTTTGCCGCCCATGAGTTCATCGGCGGTCCAAGGGCGGTCGCTCATCACGTCGTCGAGGCTCAACGCAAACAGATCGTCTTCGCCCTCGTCAAACGCGTTTTTCGCATGCCTGGCGGTAGGCGCGGTGCCTCCGTGGCTGCTGCGCGATGCGTTGCTCGACCTCATCTTGTCCCATCCTTTCGAACCGTCTAGCCCTTCGATTATATGGAACTTGCCTTGTCACCGATGTCCGGATTCGCGCATTCAACAACTCGCACTAAGGGGAGGATGGTTCAGGCGGGTCGTTTACTTGTCGTCAGCCTCTGCCTTGGCCTCGTTGAGGTAGCTGTAGAAGCTGTACTTGGAGATGCCAAAGAACTCGCAGGCGCGCTCGCTCGATTTGGAGATAAGGAAGGCGCCGCGGCGGTCGAGGTATCCGATAGCGCGAATGCGCTCGTCCTTGGTCATGAGGGCCGCAGGCTTGCCCACGTACTGCTCGCACTCGCGCAGCAGATCCTCGAGCAGGTCGCCGATGTTTTTGGTGATGGGATCGGGCTCGGTGTATCCCTTGTCGCCCGTGCCGGTGAGCGCTTCGAGCGAACGCTCAAACGCCTTCATGAGCGTGATGTCAAAGTTGATGCCCATAATGCCGACGGGGTTGCCAGCGTCGTCGCGAATGAAGATGGTCGACGATTTGAGCAGCTTGCCATCGGCGGTCTTGGTGAGGTACGGCGCGCGGTCGTGGACCTCGGCGGCATCCTCGTGCATGGACTCGAGCACGATATGGTTGGGGCCGTCGCCCAGTTTGCGTCCGCTGACGTGGCCGTTTTCAATCGCCACGATAGAGTGGTCCATGTCCCCGGTCTCCAGATCGTGGACGACGATTTCACAGTTGGGACCAAATTGGAGCGCCAGACTGTGTGCAAGGCGCTTGTAAAACTCAATCTGTGCGGGGGTCATGGGTGCCTTCCTAAAAATTTGTTTGGGCTCACTGTGCCATAAACCCCACTTGTTCGCAAATAACGAAAGCGTCGCTGCGCCATAAGACCGCCAACGGACAGGACACCATCTTTATGCACCCGCGGCGCGAGTTATGGGTACGATGGCTTCAGGGGAGGTATCACCATGAAACTTGGTTGCGTCATTATGGCTTCGGGCGAGGGCAAGCGGTTTGGCTCTAACAAGATGCTTGCCGATATCTGCGGAAAGCCGCTGATTCAGCGGACGATTGAGTCGGTGCCCAAAGGATTTGACGTTGTTGTTACGACGCGCTGGCCCCAAGTTGCCGAGATTTGCCGTGAGCTGCGCTGCGCGTGCGCGCTGCACGATGGCGCGCTCAGGAGCGAGAGTGTGCGCGCCGGTCTTACCTGGGGAGCCGATCGCGGCTGGAGGGGCTGTCTCTTTTTGCCGGGCGACCAGCCGCTCGTGAGTTCGGATTCCTTTGAAGCACTCGCCGGTGCTTTTAAGGCCAACGGCGGTGTCGCGCCCGTGCGTCTTGCCCTAAACGGTGAACCCGCCTCTCCAGTGCTGTTCCCTGCGAACTTCTTTCCCGATCTTATGGGGCTTAAGGGAAAGGATGGCGGATCGTCGCTGCTGCGCGGCCGCGTCGATGTCCAGTTGGTCGAGGCGCGCGCGTACGAGCTGTGGGACGTTGACACAGCCAAGGGTCAGCGCCGTGTCTCGGAGCACATCGCCGCTTGCTACGTGCCTCGCTAGCAGAAAGGGCGCCAGGGTAGCGCCGGCTACTTGAGGCTGCTGGCGACGATGGGGCGGCCGAGAGCTGCCTCGAAGCGGTCGGCCATCGTTGGGTCGGCAAGCGTGTCGACTTGGTTAAGCATGACGCGCGAGGCGTCGAGCCTAAGCTCTTGCATCTCGGCATTGAGCACCTGGGCGACGCGCTCGGGCGCGGCGATGTCGGTGAGCTCGCAGCCGCAGCGCTCGCAAAAGAGCTCGGGACGGTGGACGGCTTCGTTGATGGGCTTGCCGAGCCCCGAAGCGCCGACGATCCAGGCGATGTCGGCTGTGCCAGAGGGAATTACCGGCTCCCAGGCGGCGTGGGCCTTGAGCGGGAGCCGCTTGCTGCCGTCTGCCTCGGCCAGGACGTAGTCAAAGCGCTGCGCCAGCTGGTCGAGCGCCTCGGCAGGGGAGGAGAGCTTGCCCGTCTCGGGGTCCAAGACACCAGCTTGGCAGATGCTTCCCCGCACAAGCCCCGAGCAGGCCTCGCAGGTGCAGCCTGGGGCGTGTAAGGCACCTGGCTTCCAGGGCGCGGCGTCCAGGCGACGGTTCGACCCGTCCCATGGCACGCCGGCGACGGGAAACATATGCGTGGTGGTGCAGAGGAGCACGCGGCCGCCGGCGCGCATAAGCTCAAGGCCGAGCGTCTTTAGCAGGGTCGACTTGCCACCGCTGCCGATAATTGCGGTAATGCCCGGCTCGATCTTGAGCGCCGAGGCAAGGCCCCCGTTAATCGTTTCCATCTGTTCACCGCCGTATAATGCTGTGATAAGAAATAATCATTAGCGTAGCGGCAGAACCGCTTTTGCTCTGATAAACCGTAGCACAGGGAGGTGCCCCGGGAATGCTCGTTTATGTTCGCGGCGCCGGCGATATCGCCACGGGTGTGGCTGCTCGTCTGGTGCGCGCCGGCGTGTCGGTCGTCATGGCCGATATCGCGGTCCCCACGTGCATCCGTCGCACGATCAGTTTTTGCGAGGCCATTCGCTTGGGCGAGGTTGAGGTCGAGGGCATTCGCGCCCGCTTGGCACAGACGCCGGCCGAGGCGCTTGAGATTACCGAGGCGGGGGATGTCGCCGTGGTGGTGGACCCCCAGGCACAGATGCTCGGCGAGCTTAAGCCCGCGGCCGTGGTCGACGCGATTCTGGCCAAGCGCAACTTGGGCACCACGCGCGATATGGCGCCTGCCGTCATCGCGGTAGGGCCGGGCTTTACCGCACCGGTCGATTGCGATGCCGTGGTCGAGACTATGCGCGGTCATTTCCTCGGCCGCGTGATTACCCAGGGCTCACCCCAGCCCAATACGGGCGTGCCGGGTATCATCGCCGGATACGGCGAGGAGCGTGTTATCCACAGCCCTGCCGCCGGCGTGTTTAGGTCCGACCATGCGATCGGCGACATCGTGAGTGCCGGCGAGTGCGTTGGGTATGCGGGCGATACGCCCATGTTCACGACGATTGACGGCTGCTTGCGCGGCCTTTTGGCAGATGGCGTCCAGGTCGCCGAGGGCTTTAAGTGCGCCGATGTCGACCCGCGCGGTGACGCCAGCTACATCAACTATATTTCGGACAAGGCGACATCGGTCGGCGGCGGCGTGCTCGAGGCGCTCGCCATGCTCACCGACGTTTTTAGGGGATAGGAAGCGACGATGGAAAAGCTCGATGTGGTGAATGCTGCGCTTGGCGCTCTGAAGGCTGGTAAGACGTGTGAGCTCGTGGTCGTGGCCGGCACGGCGGGGTCGTCGCCGCGCGGCGTGGGCGCCTGGATGGCCGTCTTTGCCGACGGTAGCCAAGCGGGTACCATCGGCGGCGGCAAGATTGAGCTCTTTGCGCTGAACGAGGCGCGCGAGCTGCTGGCCGCGGGACAGTCGCGTCTGGTCCGCTACACCATGGGCGGCGAGAACTCCGATACCGGCATGATCTGCGGCGGAGCCATTTGCCTGTGCTATCTGCACCTGGATGCGACCAAGGCGCCGTTGTTCCAGGAGATTGCCGATGTACTGGCGTATCGACGCATCGGCGACTTCGTCATCGGCTTTGAGCCGTTTATCGCAAGCGCGCTCGAAAGCGACGTTGCCGAATACCATGGCGAGGAGTCGCGCCGCACCATTGTGGGCTGCCCCGAGCTTTCGCTGGTGGAGGAGGGGAGCAAGGTCACCCACACCAACGTCGCCTCCGAGATTCCTCCCGCGCACATCGAGACGCTCTGCCCCGAGGGCCTGACCTACATCTTTGGCTGCGGACACGTGGGCGCCGCGACGGCGCGTGTGCTGACGGCGGCGGGCTTTGCCGTCGTGGCGTGTGATGACCGTCCTGGAACGCTGACGCCCGAATGGGTGCCCGGAGTCTACGACCGTCGACTGGTCGACTACAAGAACCTTGACGAGCTGTGCCCCATCGGCCCGCGCGACTTAGTGGTCGTGGCCACGGCGGGTCATAAGTCCGATATCGATGTGGTGATTCAGGCCATGCGCGCCAAGCCAGCCTATCTGGGTTGCCTGGGCTCGCGTCGCAAGACGGCCTTTGTGCGCGCCCGCCTGGAGCAGGAGGGCTTTACGCAGGAACAGATCGACGGGCTGCACCTGCCGATCGGCGTTGCCATCGAGGCAGAGGATCCCGAGGAGATCGCCATCTCCATCGCCGCCGAGATGATTCACCTGCGCCGCACCAAGCTCGTCCCCCGCAAGCGCTAATCGCATCCCCATCAATAAGTTGCGGTGAAATACGGACTGTTTAAGCCAGTTAAGCCGTCAAACAGTCCCTATTTCACCGCAACTGCCATATTGATCCCTAGGGGACGGAGGAAAACGGATCGCTCGGAGGGTCAGGTGACCCAAGTGATCCGTTTTCCTCCGTCCCCAAGGGATCAATATGTGCGGGGGAGTTGTGGAGTTGTGCAGGCAGACGAGGTTTTTCTGGAAATACGCTCCCGATGCGCGTATAGTACCGATTGTTTTGTCGGCTCCTGCTGCGTCGAGTCCAAACCGCGAAATGCCATGAGCGGCGCGGATGCAGCCAGGAGGCACGAGGACAACCCACCGTGGCCACGCCCCGTGCTTAAAACCCCAAGAAGGAGTGAACAATGGCAGAAGAGAAGTATGTGCCGCGTCTGAAGACCAAGTACAACAACGAGGTCAAGCACCAGCTTCAGGAAAAGTTCCAGTACGAGAACGTCATGATGATTCCCAAGTTTGAGAAGATCGTCGTGAACATGGGTGTCGGCGAGGCCGCTACCGATTCCAAGGCCATCGACGGTGCCGTGCGCGACCTGCGCGCCATCACCGGCCAGCAGCCGATGATCACCCGTGCCCGCAAGTCCATCGCTACCTTCCGCCTGCGCGCTGGTATGCCGATCGGCTGCAAGGTTACCCTGCGTGGCGACCGTATGTGGGAGTTCTTCGATCGTCTGACCTCCGTCGCGATCCCCCGTATCCGCGACTTCCGCGGTATCTCCGCCAAGAGCTTCGACGGCCGTGGTAACTTCTCCATGGGCGTCACCGAGCAGCTCATCTTCCCCGAGATCGACTTCGACTCCGTCGATCACCAGCGCGGTATGGACATCACTTTCGTGACCACCGCCAACACCGATGAGGAGGCCAAGGCCCTTCTGGACGCCTTCGGTTTCCCGTTCAAGAAATAGGTTCACCTGCCCTATAAGCGCCGTTCCCACAAGGGGGCGGCGCTTGGGGCGAACAATACTCTATGTGAGGAGGATATAAGTGGCTAAGACATCGATGATCGTCAAGTGCAATCGCAAGCAGAAGTTCTCTACTCGTGAGTACACGCGCTGCCAGCGCTGCGGCCGTCCGCACTCTGTGTACCGCAAGTTCGGCCTGTGCCGTGTCTGCTTCCGCGAGCTTGCACTCAAGGGCGAGCTTCCCGGCGTTAAGAAGGCCAGCTGGTAAGTCACTACCAGCGTTTCAAGCATCCGTTTGGAACAGGGAAAACGCGCTAGTTAGGCTTTGCCGTTAAGGGCGGCGAAGAACCAAGAGCACGTGTTCATCAAGAACGAAGGAGAATCTGTATGAACCTTACAGACCCGATCGCAGATATGCTTACGCGCATCCGTAACGCTAACTCTGTGAACAAGGCCACGGTCTCCATGCCGAGCAGCAAGAAGCTCGTCGAGATCGCTCGTGTTCTGCACGAGGAGGGCTACATCGAGGGCTACGATGTCGAGGACACCGTTCCCCAGAAGACTCTGCACATCACGCTTAAGTATGGTCCCAAGAAGGCTAAGGTCATCAACGGCATCCGCCGCATTTCCAAGCCGGGCCTGCGTAAGTACACCGGCGTTGCCGACATGCCCCGCGTCCGCGGTGGCCTTGGTACCGCCATTATTTCCACCAGCCATGGCGTCATGACCGACCGCGATGCTCGCAAGCACAACGTCGGCGGCGAGATCATCGCTTACGTCTGGTAATTCGCTCGGTAGGTAGAAGGAAAGGAGATCACCGTGTCTCGTATCGGTAATAAGCCTGTCCAGATTCCCGCCGGAGTCGAAGTGGCAGTCAACGGCAACAACGTTGTCGTCAAGGGCCCCAAGGGCCAGCTCGAGCTCGATGTCTTTGAGAAGCTCGCTATCAACGTCGAGGACAACGTCCTCACCGTTTCCCGTCCCGACGACGAGCGTGAGACCCGTGCCCGCCACGGCCTCACCCGCGCCCTCATCCACAACATGGTTGTTGGCGTTTCCGAGGGCTTCGAGAAGAAGCTCGAGCTCGCCGGCGTCGGTTACCGCGTGCAGCAGAAGGGCAAGAACCTCGAGTTCTCCCTGGGCTTCTCGCACCCCGTGATCGTCGAGGCTCCCGAGGGCATCACCTTCGAGGTTCCCGACAACACCCACGTGAACGTCAAGGGTATCAACAAGCAGCAGGTCGGTCAGATCGCCGCTGAGATCCGCGGCCATCGTCCTCCCGAGCCTTACAAGGGCAAGGGTATCCACTATGTTGGCGAGCACATCCGCCGCAAGCTGGGTAAGGCCGCCAAGTAGTCGTAACCGACTCACTCGCATAAGACCAGCACCCCGTTAGGTGCTGGCAAGATCAACCTTTTTAGGAGTTTACGTATGAACAAGCATAAGGCGAAGCTGGAAGGCCTCAAGCGTCGTCAGCGTCGTGTTCGCGGCAAGGTCTCGGGTACCGCCGAGCGTCCGCGTCTTCGCGTGACCCGTACTAACGCCAACATCTATGCCCAGATCATCGACGACAGCAAGGGCTCCAGCCTGACGCTCGTCTCTGCCTCGACCCTCGAGGCCGAGTTCAAGGGCACCCACACCTCGAACAAGGAGGCTGCGGAGAAGGTCGGTCAGCTCGTTGGCAAGCGCGCCATCGAGGCCGGCATCACCAAGGTCGCTTTCGATCGTGGTGGCCGTATCTACCATGGCCGCGTCAAGGCCCTCGCCGACGGTGCTCGTGCCGCCGGTCTCGAGTTCTAGGAGGTATGTAGCACATGGCTCGTAATCAGAAGCAGCAGCGCGAGGCCTCCGAGTTCGAGGAGCGCGTCGTTTACATCAACCGCGTGTCGAAGACCGTCAAGGGTGGTCGTCGCATGAGCCTCGTCGCTCTCGTCGTCGTTGGCGACGGCAAGGGCAACGTCGGCGTTGGCATGGGCAAGTCCGCTGAGGTGCCCATGGCCATCTCCAAGGCGTCTCTCGATGCCAAGAAGAACATGTTCCACGTGCCGGTGACCGAGCAGGGCACCATCCCGCACGAGGTTCTCGGCCACTTTGGTGCCGGCCGCATCATCATCAAGCCCGCTGTCGAGGGTACCGGCGTTATCGCCGGCGGCGCTGTGCGTCCCCTCTTCGAGCTTGCTGGCATCAAGAACGTCCTGTCCAAGTCCCTCGGTACCGACAACGGCCTCAACATCATCAAGGCTGCCGTCGAGGGCCTCAAGGAGCTCTCCAGCCCTGAGGACGTCGCGGCTCGCCGTGGCCTGACGGTCTCTGAGATGTTCGTCGGTAAGGAGAACTAAGCATGGCTGACACCATCAAGATCAAGCAGGTCCGCAGCACCAATGGTTGCAAGCAGGACCAGGTCCGTACTGTCCGTGCCCTCGGTCTCCACAGGATCCGCGAGGTTCGCGAGATTGCTGACAACGAGTCCGTCCGCGGCATGATCTTCAAGGTCAAGCACCTTGTCGAGATTGTAGAGGAGTAGCAAATGCAGCTTCACGATCTTACTCCCGCGCCCGGTTCCACCAAGAACCGCAAGCGCGTCGGCCGTGGCAATTCTTCGGGTCACGGCACCACTTCTGGCCGCGGTCAGAAGGGCCAGGGTTCCCGCTCTGGCGGCACCAAGGGTGCCGGCTTCGAGGGTGGCCAGACTCCGCTGGCTATGCGCCTGCCCAAGCTTCCGGGCTTCCGCAACCCCCGTCGTATCGAGTACACCGCCGTTAACGTTGAGCGTCTCGAGCGCAAGTTCGAGGACGGCGCTGTGATCGACGGTGCCGCTCTTAAGGCCGCTCGCATCACCAAGAGCGAGTTCGAGCCCGTCAAGGTGCTCGGCAATGGTGAGCTCACCAAGAAGTTCACGGTCAAGGTCGACAAGGTCAGCACTTCTGCGCAGGCCAAGATCGAGGCCGCCGGCGGAAAGGTCGAGCTGCCGTGCTAAATGGTCTTAAGAATGCTTTCCGCATCAAAGAATTGCGCGAAAAGATTCTTTTTACCATAGCTATGCTCGTCGTGTACCGCATTGGTGCGCACGTTCCTGTGCCCGGCATTCCCTTCCAGGGGATGCTGGGCCTTTTCTCGACCGATAACAATTCGGTCGCCGCAGGTGCTATGGCCCTCCTGAATCTTTTCTCTGGTGGCGCGTTGAGCTATGTTTCGGTGTTCTCCCTGGGCATCATGCCTTACATCACCAGCTCGATCATCCTCCAGATGCTCCAGGCCGTTGTGCCTTCCCTGCATGAGCTTGCCCGCGAGGGCGAGGTCGGTCAGACCAAGATTACGCAGTATTCGCGTTACCTCACTCTGGCTCTGGCAATCCTCAACTCCGTGGGTTACCTCTTCCTCTTTAAGAGCTTCGGCATCAGCTTTACTGGCGCCGGCGCTCCCGAGATCATCTTCGACCTCATGATCGTCGGCACGCTCACCGCGGGCGCCATGCTGATCATGTGGATTGGTGAGCTCATCACCCAGCGCGGTATCGGCAATGGCATGTCGCTGATCATCTTCGCGAACATCATGGCCGG
>URTB01000002.1 GCA_900550595.1 uncultured Collinsella sp. | reverse complement strand
ATGCGCGGCGCGCCGGACAAGAAAACGAAGCTGGAGCGCCTGAATTTCCTCGACTCCCAGGGCAATGTTACTAAGGCCGGGCTCCTGGCTGCGGGTGCCTATCCTCAGCAGTTCTATCCTAAGCTCTTTATCGATGTGGCGGTCTATGCCGGAACGCAGAAGGGCGCGGCGGGGTCGTTGAGGTTCATGGACCGTACGATCTGCGAGGGCACCCTGGGCGAGATGATTTCGGATGCTGTCGCGGCTGTCGCCAAAAACCTGCGCCGCACCTCGACCGTCCAAGGCATTTCGCGTATCGACTCGCTGGAGATTCCCGAGGAGGTTCTGCGCGAGGCAATCGCCAACGCCGTAATCCACCGAGAATACGGAGATCGGTTCTGTGGGCAGTCGATCGCTGTTGACGTCTTTGATGACCGTATCGAGGTGACGAACCCCGGCGGCCTATACGGAGGAAAGACTCGCGAGAACCTGTTTGACGGCAGCTCCCGATGTCGCAATGCGACGCTTGTGAAGCTCGTGTCGCTTGTCCCATTGCCCGACGGCGCAGGCTCTCCTGCTGAAGGCAACGGGTCGGGCATTCCAATGATGCTCGATGCCATGCGTGCGCAAGGTCTGGCCGAGCCATTGTTTTGCCCCGGTTTCGACCGGTTTAAGGTTGTCCTCTACCGAGCGAAGGTTGAGCAAATCGATCATGGCGGGGACTTAATTGTGGCGGCACTCAAGCGCAACGGCGAGCTGGGGACGCGTGAGCTGGCAGAATGCACGGGACTCACCGTCTCCCAGGTTAGGACGCGCGTCAATGCGCTTATCGCGCAGGGCAAGCTAGAGCCTACGGCCGCGGCGACGAGCCGCAACCGCAAGTACCGGCTGACGGAGCGCGCGGGGCAGCTGCGCTAGCGAATGTCGATGGCGGCGACTGCGGCTACTGCACGAGCGTGGATTTTCCGACTGTCCAATAATCCACGCTCGCGTGGTGCCCGCTGCGCCCACTGCCGAGTCAAAGTGCGCTTGGCCCTCACATCCCGCCATTTCACGCGCTGCACATCGAAACCTGCGGCAAAGCAGTTACAATAGCCCAATGTGCATCGCGCACGACGATGATATCGGCGCCCGCGACTGGGGGAGAAAACATGGCAGAGCAACAGATAACGCCGGGGACTAAGCTTCAGGTGGCATTCGACGTGCCCATGGGCCAAAAAACCGACTTCAACATGCTCGCCACGTACAAAGAGAACCTGGACGAAGCGTACTTCCTTATGAGCGCGCCCATGCTCGCCGGCAAGCCGCTGCTCATGGACGAAAACCAAAAGCTCCTGCTGCAATACAAAGTGGGCGAGGAAACGTTCGTGCTCGCCGGCTACCCCGAGTCGGTCGAGAAAAAGGGCATCCGCACCTACTGGAAAATGCGCAAAGTCGCCGAGCAGCGCACCTTCGTTAAGCGCCGCGACGAGCGTTTTAAGGTCGCCATGCGCCTGACCTACCAACGCGACAACGCACCGACCCCCGAGCCCGAGGACGCCATGACCATCGACGTCTCGGCCGGCGGTCTGGCTATTTACCTCAACGATTATCCCGACGTGGGCGAGGCCCTGGCCGTGCAAATGCCCGCGATCCGCCTGCGGGGCGAGCGCCACGAGCTGCCCGAGCAGCTGGGCATCGTGTGCTGGGTGCGCCGTGCGCCCAAGGGTAGCCTGTACCGTAACGTCTGCGGCCTGCAGTTCCGTTACGCCGACGACATGGAGCGCGAGCTCGTCAAAGAATACGTCGGCTACATCCGCGCCAAATATAAGCTCTGATCGCCATGGCACTGTTCAAGCGTAACGACAACAAAGATCAAGCTGCCGAGGATTTGACCGAGGACACGTCGCAGAACGCGCCCGGCGCCAATGCCGAGGACGCGCCCGGCGAGGACTCCGCGCCCGAGCAGGCTCCCGCCTCCCGCAAGCGCTTCGGCAAGCCCAAGTCCAACCGCAAGCCCAAGCCCAAGCGCAACCTCCGCGGCGTGGTGCGCATCGAGGAGCTGGAGCAGGCGCTGGCCGACCAGGACCTCGACGACATCGACCCCGACGCGGTCGTATCCATGTATATGCCCAAGCGCCGCATGGAGCGCATCGGCGCGGTGCTACTGCGCATGGACAAGCTGCAAAAGGCCCTCGTGGTGCTGGCGCTTGCCTTTGGCGTGCTGTTCGCCCTGTCGTTTATGCAGGAAAACATGGGTAACTTCACCATCAACCTCAACCGTCTAGAGTTGTTCCGCCGCGGCGTGGCCATTGCCGACAACGGCGACTTTAACAACGCCACCGCGCGCCTGGCCGCCGATGCCTTGGACAACGGCACCAATATCGCTGCCGAGGACCTGCCCGACAATCTGGACGACATCGACGGCAGCCACAACGGTAAAAACTACGTGGCGTACACCTTCTATATCCGCAACGCCGGCAAGACCGATCTGGGCTACAGCGCCAAGCTCAAGGTGGCCAGCGCCAGCAAGGGCGTGGAGAAGGCCGCGCGCGTGAGGGTGTTTCGCAACGGCAAGCCTACTACCTATGCAGCGGTTGCGGCCAACGGCAATCCCGAAGCCAACACCGAGCCGTTTGCGTCCAAAGACGTGGTGACGACCATCAGCCACAAGAACTTCCGCGTGGGCGATGTGGACAAGTACACCGTGGTCATTTGGCTGGATGGCGACGACCCGGAGTGCGTGGACAAGATCATCGGCGGCGCGGTGGAGTTTGGTTTTGACTTTGATTCATCCGAGACCGACGATTCGAGCCTGTTCGTTAAGTTCGTGCAGGATATTGCCGACACCCTGACCGGCAACGACCCCATTAGCGCGAGCGGCAACGAGGCGCCCGATTACTACAAGGAACACAACGTGACTTGGAGTAACCGTCGCAACCAAAAAAACTCGCCCGCAGGGGACGGGAGTAAGTAGAACGAACAAGCGCCGGGCCAGAATTGATTTTCCGGCCCGGCGCTTTTGCTATGCGGAGGCGTTGTCTGCGGGGGTAGCGTCGTTGCCGGCGGCGCCGTCCAGCAGGAACAACCGCAGCGCGAGCTTGATCGCGTAGCCCGGTTTGACCTGCGCCGAATCTCCCATGCGATCGTCCAGGTCACTACAGTAGGCGTAGAGGTCGCGGATGAGGTCCGCGCCCGAGAGCGTGAACATGTAGCCCGCGTCCGAAAGCGCGTTGGGCGCTGTGGGCAGCCCCGCAGCCTGACAAAAGCTCGCAAGGTCGGGGCCCATGACGGCCTCGTAGTCAATCGCGGCGCCACGGTCCCGTGCGGCCTGCTCCTGCTTGCGGATGTACGACAATGCCGCCGCCAGTACAAAGCTGGGCGTGGGCGCGTTGACGTCGTCGGTGGTGGCGACGAGCTTACCGGCCGCTTGCGTGACCAGCCAGGCGACTTCGCGCTGACAACGAACGGCCTTGCGCGTCACCGGCTTAATCGATCCGGCGGAAACGCTTCCCTTGGGTTGATTGGCGGCAGGCATGAGCCCTCCCAACAAATAGCCCGTTTAGCAGGCAAAAATGACACGTGCCACACCAGTATAGCGAGTGGAGGAGGGCTGGGGCAGAAGCCCTGCAGAGGGTGAATGTATGCGATGGCGTGGCACTGCGGCCGCAAGGCTTAAGGGGGACTTATGACTGCGCGGGAAAGAGATCAAATAAGGTAAACGATGTTCATATAGCACCACATATAACCCGAGGTAGACCTATGAATCTGCCGGATTGTAGGCTGCCGAAAACTCATAAGGAAATCGTAAGAATTATGGTATCCTCAATTCCATGTCTAAAGGATGGGCAAGCAACATCCAACACGAAAGCGCGGGCTCCCCTTCCGGGCTTCTCGAGGGTCATCTGGGATGAATGGGGAAAGAAAGAGGTCCGTATGGATACCAAGGCATTAAAGAAGCAGATGGGCGCCGCCATCGCCATGGTCCTCGTGGCAGCCGTAGCCCTCGGCTCCGCCACCTTCGCATGGTTTGTGAGCAACAATAAGGTTACGGCGACAACTGCATCGGTTTCCGCTCAGTCGAACGCTCCGTTCCTGAAGATTGGTAAGGATACCGACGCTAAGCTTACGGATACTACTGCAACTCAGGTTGCGGTTACGAACGATAAGGTCGAGCTCTATCCGTCTCAGTGGAATCACGTGGTTGATACTAACACCTATCAGTTCGAGTCCGCTTACGCTTCTAAGGCAAGCGAATGGACGATGCTTGATGGCTCGCGCTTCGCTGTTGGTGGCGTTGAGGCAGCTCAACGTCCTGATTATGCTCTGAAGCAGTCTTTTAAGATCGGCACTACGGATGAAAAAGCCGGTTCGTTCCAGAACCTTAAGGTTGCCTCTGTAACGGTTAATGCTGGCGAGAATTCGAGTAGCCTTAAGAGTGCCATTTGCGTTCTCGTTAAATGCGGAGACCAGTGGGGGGTCTACAAAGAAACTGACAGTGGCACTGAGCTGACCGCCTATGGCGATGAGACCACTATTGCCAACAATCTGACCGGTTCCGATACTTCCGTTACGGATGCTCTTGTGGCCAAGATCGCTGCGGGAAAGTCCGTGGATGTTGACATTTATGTCTTCTACGATGGCTCGGCTTCTTCGGTCTTCTCCGATAACCTTGCCACTCTGAAGAACTGTGGCGTCACTGTTGCGTTCACTGCTACTCCGGTCAATACGGACGGCGGCGTTGTCAACGCCCCCAACGCGGTTCAGAAGTCTAATTAATCCCTAAGTGTTATTTGGGACCAAGCGGGCGCCCGGCTTATGCGCCGGGCGCCCGCTCTGTTTTTGAAAGGAGGATCACGTGCAATCGTCTAAGAGCCTTAAAACACAACTTGTTGCGGCCGCCGTTAGCGTGGTCCTCTCTGCATTTGCTCTGTCGGCAGCGACCTATGCGTGGTACGTTGCGAACACAAAGGTTTCCGCAAACACGTCAACCATCAGCGCGACGACTAATGGCTTCATCCTTCAGATCGACGAGCTCAAGAACGGTGCCCAGCATGGTGGCGAGCAAAAATCGCTCGAGGCTCAGACCACGGGTGCCACGCTCAGCCCGTCTTCGACTAACGACCTTAAAAGCTGGTACGTTTGCAATGGCTGGAACAACCAGGGCCTGGTAACTGACTATTCAATGCCCTCTTTCTCAACCGCTGCCAACGCTTTGCCCGGTGAGTATGAGGTTGCCGGTAAGAAGTACAACGCCTTCATTCGAAGCGAATATATCGTCTACACCATTACCGATACTGGCACGGCTGACGTTTACCTTGACGCGTCTGACGGTGAGCCCGTAACGATTGAGCCCGTGGGTGGCGAGGCGTCGGAGACCATGGTTGGTTCTCTGCGCGTTGCGATTACCACGCAGGAGATTGGGCCTGACGGCAAGTCGTGTGTCGGCGAAGAAAAACTGCGCGTTGTATATGCCATGCGCGATGAGACGGGCAAGGGTAACGATGCAAGCGCTATTGATGGCTGGACGAGCATCCAAAACAAGAATGGCACTCCGACGCTCGCGAAAGCAACCTATCCCCATATCTTTAAAGGCGGCACGGACGGATGGGTTGCTACTAAGGGTGACAGCGACGATTATTCGGTTGCTACAGGTACCGAACCGATTGCTAGGGGCGTTGGCTACAACGGCGTTGCAGTGCGTGTCTATATTTGGATGGAAGGTACCGACGCGGATTGTGTTAATGGCAAGTCCATCGAGAACAGCCCGACGACCTATAACGTCAGCGTAAAGCTCGCCGGTGTCGCAACGTCGTAATGCCGACGTTCGCCACAATGAGGATGGCTAAGGGCCCACTTCGAAGGAAGTGGGCCCTTTTTCGTGCGGTGCCATTGTTGCGTAGGCGATAATGTGAAGAACTGTTCTTCCTGGAGGTTCCTTATGGACGGCATTGCTTCTGGTGTTCCGCTGATTGCTCGGCCGAGTTTTGACCGCGCTTGCAGCTTTGTGCCGTCCGAATATGTACAGGCCTGGGAGTGGTTCTTGCGCGAGGAGCAGCGTGGCGGCCTGTGGGATAAGCTTCCGCATCGCACCAATGCCGACAGCCCTCAATATCCCTTCCGCCTGTCGATTGATTCTGAACTCTTTCCGGTGTCGCGCGATTCGGGCATTTTTTGGCCTGGTCGCGGGCGCGTTAAACATCCGCGCGAGAAGACCTTCGCACTCTCGGTGCACAATTCCAAGCGCGGCGCCTACCCCGATGTTCCGCCGCTCTATCTTGAGGACGGCACGTGGGTGCTCAAGTATTCGTCGCAAAGTGCTTCGGTCGAAAACTGGCGCGACCAGGACTACAACCAAAAGATGATCAACTGCATGGAATGCGGCGTTCCCGTTGGCGTGTTCTTTGCAACGAGCGCTGGCTACAAGGTGCTGGGTCTCGCATTCGTAGAGCGCTACGAGCCCGAGAACAACTGGTTTGTGCTGCACGGCCCCGTCCATAAGGGTGGACCAGACGCTCGTTTCTTCCCCGATATGAGTTACATGAAGGACGCTCCGATCGCGGCGGAGTTTTCCGGCGCCCCGGCGAGCGATGAAGAAAAGGTTCGCTACGCGCTGCGTCGCGAGCGAATCGGCCAGCAGCGTTTTCGCACTGAACTCTTTCAGGCCTACACTGGTCGATGTGCCGTCTCGGGCTGCAACGTCGATGAGGCGCTCGATGCCGCGCATATCGAGAATTACTCGGGTCCCAAATCGCAAGTTGTCAGCAACGGAATTCTGCTGCGCCGCGACCTGCATTCGCTGTTCGATGCTCATCTGATTTCGTTTGAGTTGGTGCGCGGAGATTATCAACTTTGCGGGTCGTATCTTCTGCAGCATACGGATTATGTGACGTTTGTGGGATCGGTGTTGCGCGAGCCGGACGAACATCGCTTGCGTCCCAACGCTCGATTCCTCGAAGCCCATCGCGCCGAGTTCGATTTCTCGGAATCGCGACGTCGGGCGGAAGCCGTTGCTCCGTATTAGGCAGGTGCGACCCGTCGCAACCCAATCATGTCGATTGATCGGATCGCGCCGCGCCGCACCGAGAACTGCGCGATCCTGCCATCCTCTCCTCAACAGTTAAAACGGGAAAGGGGAGACCATGGGATGGCGAAGCGATATCGCACGAGGAGTGTACGGAAATCTGCCGCGGGCGCTAATGGACCGGAGCCTGTTTCCGCTCATCGAGGCCACCTGCAGCCAAGTCTGCCTGCCCTGCCCTCGCTGCGGCGCAGGCCTCCCATGCCTAGACATCGGCTTCATCGACATCCACGACAAACACGCTACCGACCCGCGGGTCCGAACAGGCTTGCGCCTCCCAATCTATCCTCAGCAATGCCCAACCTGCGGATGCGCCATTACCTATGACGATGCGGAGTCATAGCTTCGAAGATCGAATTACCCGTTAAACAAACCCAGTGCCCTGAATCACCGCCTTACTCCCGCAACGCTCCAATGGGGAACACGTAGACGTCGTGCTCGGCGTCGTAGCGGCAGAAGGGCGAGGTCGCGGTGATGACGGCGCAGAACTCCGGCTGGGGGTTGCGCGCGGCAGGGTTCAGAGCGACCTTGCGGCGCAGGCGCTCGATGTTGCGGATTCCGTCGCTAACCTTGGATTCGCCGAGCTTGATTTCTATCGCTGCCCAGCGGCCATCGTTCAGCTCGATGATGGCATCGACCTCAAGCCCGTCGGAGTCGCCGTAGTAGTGGAGCGAGCCCGGATGCGAGCCGGGCAGGCATGAGGTGTAGACACTCAGATCGTGAATGCACAGAGACTCAAAGAGCAGACCAAAAGTCTGGCCGTCCGCAAGGAGCCTTTCGGGATTCATTCCAAGCGCGGCTGCGGGAATGGAGGGGTCGGCGAAATAGCGCTTTGGCTTGGTGCGCAGGCGGGATTTTGCGCGGACGGGTGCATCCCAACCGGGCAGATTTACAATCGCATACATGCTTTCCAACATGTCGAGGTAAAACGCCACGGTCGAAGTTGCTGGCTGGGCGTCGCTGTCGCCCAACGAGGCGTCTGCCGCGATGGTGTTGAGCGTGGCAGAGGTCGCAACGTTGCGCGCGAGCGAGGACACAATGTGCCGTGCCGTAGACCCCACACCTCCTTTTTGCGGAACGCTGACTTCGTACATGGCATCGAGATACTGGTTGACGACCTCTACGGCCATCTGAGGGCTCGCCCCGACAAGCGCCGGCCATCCTCCGCAGCAAATTGCGTCGGCCAGCATGGGGAGCGAGCCTGTATAGGCCGAAGGTTCGAATGATCCTTCGAATAGGTTTTGCAGCGAAACGGATCCCGTCGAAAGACCGCGTTCCCAAAGCGTCATGGTGCTCATATCGAGACGCGCTATACGGCCGGCGCCGCTGTGGGTGACAGAGTCTTTTGCCGGCGTTGACGACCCGGTGAGGATAAAGAGGCCCTTCTTGCCGCCGGATGCATCTACGGCGCGGCGCGTGGCATCCCATGTTGCGGGGGTCTCCTGCCACTCATCGATGACGTGCGGCTTATTGCCCTGAAGAGCGAGCGAAGGATCGGCTTCGACCAGCGACTTTACGTTTGGGTCGTCAAGATGAACGACGCTCTCACCGAATGCGAGCGCGGTCCATGATTTGCCGCACCACTTTGTGCCCCGAATCTCGACCGCTCCAAAAATCTGGAGCAGGGTTTGCAGTCGTTCGTCCAAAAGGCGAGGACGGTAGGATTTGGGCTGTTCCGAACCATAAGAAATCATGATTTGATAGACCTCACTACCTGCGCATACTCGATTTTCGATGATTTTCACACTCGATTTTCGAGGATAATCATACTCGATTTTCGAGGATTTCTACACTCGATTTTCGAGGAAATCCGGACTAGATTTTCGAGTTTTGCCCTACAGGTAGATCCCCTCGAACAGGCTCTTGTGGAACTGGGTGTGGTGATCGCGTGCCCAGGTGAAGAGCGCCTGGTCAAAGTCGCCTTGGCTCGCGGGGATGCCGTAGACGCCGGCGACTTCCACGCGCACGAACTCCAGCGCGGGTAGCTTGTTGATGGCCGTGAGTGCAAACGGCGACGTGGGCTCCTCGAACAGGTAATGGCTGCCTTGCAGCGCGCCGCAGCCGGTGCAGGTGCTGGCGAGCGATACGGTCTTGGTGGTGCGCGACGTTACGGGCTTGTAGCCGCAGCGCTCGCGCAGGTAGTCGCGGATCTCGGCCGGCACGCAGCCCAGCGCGGGGACGATGGCCACGGCGTTGGCGCGGGCGGTGTCGATTGCGATGTGGCCAGCGTCGTCCATGGAGGGCGCTGCGCTGGGCGCAGCCTTGCTGCCCGAGTCCTCGGCCGCCCAATACGGAATGCCAAAGGCCGCGACCGTCGTCTGCTCGTGACACTTCCAACATTCGCGCTTGCCCAGCACCAGGTAGATGTAGGGCGCGCTGGGGTCGGAGCAATCCACGCCGGGCAGCCACGCGGCAAAGGGCTCGGGGTTGACGCCATCGGGCACGTACCAGATCTTCTTGACCCGGTCCCACTTGGCGCCCAGGGCCTTGGCCTCGTCTTTGTGCGAAAAGGGAACATCGAGCTCGGTGCGCATGGCGGCTCCTTTGTGTGGCTTGCGGTGCATGTGCTCCAAGGATACCCCAGCGCTGGGTGCTCGATACGCACGACTGGGACCGGCGGTGTTTGAGCTGGCGGTCGGCGGCGCCTGCCGTCTTAACGAGGCGATCGCGGCGTGGCGTGCGGTCGCTGGATGGATGCTTCGACCATCCGAGAAGTCGCGGAGCATTTTGGCGGGGGCGTGCCGTCAAGCAAATGGGCAAGTGCATGGTCAGCTTTTGGTCAGTTGAGCGGCAACCTTGCCAAAAGCTTGACGGATTTGCATTTAGACGTCGACGAATGAACACTTTGGTTGCGTCGCGGCAAAAAACTGCTGGTCGTTTGCCGAAAACTCGCCAGGGTCACGAGCCGCCGCCGACGCGCGTGCTATCTTCGCGCCATGGGGCACTTTATCGTTTCACATAACGCTGCGCTGGCGCTCTTGGCACACATCCCGAACCCGCGCTTTGGGGATTCGGAACCAGAGGTCGTGTCGATTGCGGACGCCTGCGCGCTCTGCGACCAGGAGGCGCAGGAGTTTATCGATCGCTACGACCTGGGGATCGAAACGCTGGATTTGCTGGTGCCGTCGCGAGCCGACCGTCGGCGGAGCAAGCATGTTAAGACGCACCTGTGCACCAACGAGCTCCCAGCAGGTTCGTTTATCTCGCTGGGCCACTGGATGGGCGACCTAGATGCATACGTGTGCTCTCCCGAGCTGGCGTTTTTGCAGGCAGCGCACGATGGCGATGCGGCGGCGGCCATCTATGCCGGCTATGCCATGACATCGGACTACCGGCTGGATAACCTTGCTCCCGGCGGGGTAACAAGCAGGGATGCGGGCATGCGCGACGGCAGGCTCACGACCAAGGAGCTCATTGCGGCGTACCTTGACCGGGCGTCAAAGGTGAGGGGCGCCGCCAAGGCGAAGGCGTTGCTTCCGTGCGTGGAAGAGGGCTCACGGTCTCCAAGGGAGTCGGGGCTTTGCATGTTTATGTCGCTACCTGCGTATTACGGCGGGCTTGCGCTGGGCAAGGCCGAACTGAACAAGAAGTACTTCATTCGCGACGGTTACAACGATGGGCGCAACCGCAAACTGCGCGTGTTGGAGCGCACACCCGACATAACGCTTACGGCGAAAGCAGAGGTGGGCTTGGATAAAGTAAGGGCTGGCTTGCTGCCCGAGGTGTTTACCGCACTGGTCGATTACGACAGCGATGCCATCCATGACGGAAGCGAGAAAATCCACAAGGATGCCGAGCGCCGTAACGAGCTGCAGATGCTCAATGAGGTCGCGTACTTTACGGTGACGACTGACCAGGCGAGCGACTACGAAAAGCTCGTTCGCCTGTGCGAGCGCATCCGACGCAAGCTGCATCGTCGCAAGCGGCCCATATTTTACAAGCCTATGACTGAGGAAGCGCGATATTTGGCACAGGCGCGCCTCGAGACAAAGCGGTTTAAGCTCTGGCAGACCGTTATTGAGGCGCATCAGTATTGGTAGAGCGGGCCTTTGGCGGCGGAGGGGTGCTGCCGTATTGAAGGTGAATGGTTTCCTGCGAAGTGAACGAGCGTTTTTGGACCCCCGAAGCATCCACACTTTTTGGCGCCAAAACCGCAGGATTCTAACGACAAAACCGCAGGAAATGAGCCGCCAAAAGTGTCGATGCTCCGGGGGTTCGTTTTGGCTCGTTCACTTCGCGGGAAACCATTCACCTTCGATTTGCGGGGGTCGCCCGGATATGGCTGCGAGGCCCATTCGGGCCTGATCGGGGCGCTCGCTGGGGTTGTTTGGGCGACTTTGGGCTTGGCTGGGGTGGCCTCCGGTGTTGTCGAGACCACTTTGGGCTCGATTGGTGTGGTTGCTGGCGTTGTTGAGACGGCTTTGGGCGCCGCGGCGCCCTTTTGGCTTGGCGGCGTAAAACAAAACAGCTCAGAGGCGAAGCCTCTGAGCTGCGAACATTTGGTGGGCGTTAGAAGATTTGAACTTCTGACCTCTTCCGTGTCAGGGAAGCGCTCTCCCCCTGAGCTAAACGCCCGATCAAGGGTGCGCGATGCGCAGGAAATAATATAACGGAGCTCCCGCCCAGTGGCAAGAACTATTTTTTAAAAAGCGGCGATTTGCGACCCTATCCGCCCCGATGTAGCGCGAACAGCACGCGGAAAGTCGCGTTTGTACCCCCGACGAACAGCACATTCGCGTAGAATAACTCCATTATGGGCAAATGGTGTCCAGGCAGTTTACAACACGGCATCTGGGGGAGGGGCATGTCGGACGCGCGTTCGCTGCAAAAACAGTTCAATCGCATGCTCGCCACGTTGCTGGTGGCCCTTGCTGCTGCCGGAGCCGTAACGTATGCCTGGTACATCTACAATGCCAACCGCCATATCACCGACGTCAAGATGGCCGCGGGCACGGGCGTAACCTTCCTCATCTCCAACGAATACGACGGCGAGTACAAGACCAACGCCGGTCTGAGCTTTGCGGGCCTGCTCGATCCCGTCTCGACCGACAACGTGCTCAACGGCTTTCAAAAGGTAACGGGCTTTACCGGCGGAACCACGCAGGACTCGCTGTTTGCCAGCATGTTTGGCGCGGCCGAGCATTCCGACTATTACAAGACCTCCCTGTACCTGGCCACCAACTCGGCCGCAACCGACGTGTACCTGTCGGGCATCGACTTTACCGAGCAGGACTCGGCAAACCCCATTTCCACTGCCCTGCGCGTGGGGCTGGTCGTCTATGCTCCAGGGCAGGGCGACACCGTTACGGGCCAGTACGTCTTTGAGGTCTCGGGCGAGCACAATCCCCAGGCGCGCTACAACACGTTCGATGGCAAGGACGCCGGCGAAAACGAGCAGAACCACCTGGTGCTCGACAGCAGCCGCTCCGATGGCGCCACTGTCCATTTTGACCAGCTGACCAGCGCAAACTTCTGCGACTACAACGAAGACACCGGCATCGTGGGCCTCAAGGAGGCCACGACCAAGATCTGCAGCCTGCCAGCCGCCGCCAAGGGCGCCGACCGTAGCACGCCCGTGCGCGTGGATGTGTACGTGTGGCTGGAAGGCTGCGACCCCGACTGCACCAACAACCTAGTCGCCACCAGCCTGCAATCGCTGGCGCTGCGCTTTGCCGGCAAACGTTCGTAAGGGGGCTAGGGATGAGTGCATCGAACACCAAAGATATCCTGGGCTCGCGCCGTCGCATGGTTGCCGCGGCCGCATGGATGTTGGTGCTGGTAGCCGCCCTGAGTGCCGCCACCTACGCCTGGTTTAGCAACTCGCGCTACACCAACGTGACGCCCGTGGCGCATACGGTAAGCGACGAGAGCTCCGACTTGCAGATTGGTCTTTCGGCCAACGGACCCTGGGACACGACGGCCGCGCTTGCCGCGGCCGACAAGACGCTCTACCCCATCTCGACGTCAGACCTTGCCCGCTTTTGGCGCGGCACGTTCCAAAACGCCGCGGGCATCACGACCGACTACGCCGACTGCACCGCGCGGCTGGACGACTATGCCCTTTCGGGCACGCTGTACCTTAAGGGCGGCGACAGCGCGCTCAACGTGTACCTGTATCCGGGCCAGATGAGCGTGACGAGCGACCCGCAGCTGCTGGCCGCGCTGCGCCTGGGTCTGGTAATTACGACCCAGTCGGGCACGCAAACGCATATCTTTACCTGCGACGACCTGGGCAGCACCGCGGGTGCCACTAGCAGGCGCACCACCGCGCAAGACGGCGTTGTCGTGGCAGCGGGCGCCTCGGGCTGGACCTACACCGCCGACCCTGCGCGCGCCATAAGCGCCTGCAGCATGGACGGCACCGGCGCCACGCCCATCTGCACGCTGGCCGCCAACGAGGTGGCAAGCGTTCATTACGTTGTGTATATGGAAGGCTGCGACGCCAATTGCATCGACGAGGCCCAGGCTCGCGATGTGGTGCTGCAGCTTGCCTTTGCCGCGGCCAAGGCGTAAGGGGGCGAGCGACATGAAAGATCAGAAGCACATGCCAGCAGATAGCCGCGAGGCCAAAACCCAGAGTGAGAGCCCCGCGGGCCTCTCCAGCGCAGCTGCCGAGCGCTCGCACCTCGAGGGCGCCGCCTGCCGCCACGCTCGCCGCGCGCGTGCCTACATCGCGCTCGTTATGGTGGCGCTCGCCGCCACTTTGGGCGCCGCGACCTACGCCTGGTTTACCAACAACATGAAGGTCAACACCAATTCGGTGAGCGTGCACAGTGACACGTCCAAGCTGGTGCTGGAGCTGGGCGATGCCGACCGCGGCAGCTGGTCGCAGCAGGGCGACGTTTCCCTAGCTTCTATCGCGACCGGCGCCGTGACGCTCTACCCGGTCTCGACCTTCGATCTCAACGGCTTTGCTGCCTGTGCGCAAAACAACTCTGCCGGCGATGCCACAGTGTTTGAGCAGGCAAAAGACAACGGCTCCGCCTTCTACCACGGTTGGATCGACCTGCGCTCCACCATTACCGGAACGGGCGCCAGCAAAGTAAGGGGCAAGGTCAACCTGTATCTGGCCGAATCGCTGGTCCCGCAGGGTGCCGATGCCGAGCTGCTGCGCGCAGCCCGCGTGGGCATCAAGATTTCGAGCGGCAACCAGGTGCTTGCCACCAACATTTTTGAGCTCGACAGCTCTGATAGCGGCCATCGCGACGAGCATCCCGCGACCGCGCCTTCGGGCCTGGCGGGCTACACCGAGGGCATGCTTCTGGGTTGGCAAAACGGCCAGCTTGCTTGCGGTGCCAACGTAACGCAGGACCCAGCCGCCTTTACGCTGGACACGAGCGAGACGGCCGCGCGTCCGCAAAACGCGCTTGCCACGCTTGGGCTTGGCCAGACCTATCGTTTGGATATCTATTACTACATCGAGGGCACCGATCCCGATAGCGCCGACTATCTCTATCAGGATCCGGGCACCTTGCACCTGGCGCTCTTTGCGACCTTGGACGGTGAGTAGCAATGGCACGCGTTGAATCAGACGACCGCCGCTCGGCTACCGGCGACCGCCGTCCAGTCGCCGCCACCGGCAAGCCCAACGCCGCCGCGCCCACCGACACCGATCTGCGCCGCAAGCTCACCACAACCGTGGTGTTGGTGCTGTTTGCGCTGGTGGCGATAGCCATGGCAACGTTCGCCTGGTTCTCCATCGCCGATAGCGCCAAAACCCGCATGCTCATGATCGACGCCAACGCCGATGGCTCGCTGCGCTTTGACCTGGACGAACACGCCACATTCGACGAATACGTGCACAGCCTGGGCTTCGATCAGATCTCGGCGCGCATCGCTAGCGAAAAGGGCGTGGACATCGATGCGTCCAAGCTCAAGCCCGTCACCACGAGCGACTACCAGACCTTCACCTTCGAGGACGGTTCCACTGCCGATCCCGCCACCGGCGCCTACCTGGAGTTCACGCTGCACTTTATGAGCAGTACGGACCTGCGCGTTCGCCTGACCGGCCAGGATGGTGACGGTGGCGTGTCCGGCACGCGGTTTAGCTCCGACACGCAGGGCATGGCCAGCGCCATGCGCATGAGCTTTACCGCCGACGGCCACACCTGGGTCTACGACCCCAACGGGGGCGGGAGCTCGTCCGGCGCGGCCACCGTCTTTGGGCTCGACTCGGGCGCTGCCACCGCGGCCAGCGATATGTTCGACCTGATAAAAGATACGGATAAGCCGGTGACCGTTCGCATATGGCTCGAGGGAACGGACCCAAATTGCACTAATATGCTAAAGGGAGCTAACTATTCGGTTTCGATGCGCTTCGAGGGCATCGAGGAACAGTAGATATGCACGGCGGCTGCCCGGCCGCGCACGACCTAGACAGACACGGTAGTAAGGGACATCATGCAATCTGTTAAAAAAGTCGCATCCATCGCGTTGAGCGTCGTCATGTGGATCATCATCCTGGTGGCGGCCCTGTATGCGTTTACCACGCTCGCCACGCGCGAGGACGGCAGTGTCTCTGACATCGCCGGCTTCACCCCGCTTGCCGTGCAGTCCGACTCCATGGCGCCCACGTTTAACAAGGGCGACCTCATCTTCATCAAAAAGTGCGACACCTCCAAGCTCGAGCTGGGCGACATCGTGACGTTCCATACCATCATCGACAACGAGTACGCGCTCAACACGCACCGCATCGCCGCCATCGACGAGGTTAACGGCATGCGCAGCTTTACCACCAAGGGCGATAACAACGACGTGGCCGATACGCACATCATCAGCGATGGCGACATCGTTGGTAAGTACCTGTTCGCGTTGCCGCAGATGGGCAAGGTCATGGACTTCCTGTCCAGCTCCATGGGCTTCCTCATCGTGATTGTCCTGCCCATGCTGCTGTTCTTTATCTACCAGGTGTATCACCTCATCGTGGTGGGCATGAACCTCAAGCGCGCTATGGCCGAGGAGGACCGCCTGGCCGCCGCGGCTGCCATCGTGGATGCCGAGGGCAAGGGCGACACCGCAACCGTCACGGCCGATAACGCCGCCGAGCAGCTCGCCCAGGCCGAGGCCAAGCTCGAGGAAGCTCGTCGTCTGAAGGCTGAGGCCGAGGCGGCGATGAACGCGACCAAGCAGGAGGGTACCGACGGTGAGTGAGTTTCTGGGATTTGCCTGGGAGCTGTTGGCAAAGGTCGTCTACAACGTCGTTGCCGTCGTGAGCTCCATCCTTGACCTGCTGGTATTTGGCTGGGTTGAGTACTTCAGCATCTTTATGACCTACTTCACCACGTTTGACCTGGTGGGCAAGATCGGCGCGGTCATTCTGTTTGCCATGCTCATCGCGGTCCCCGTGCTGATCGTGGCCATTCTGGTCCACCGCTACCGCATCAACCGCCGCCTGCATCGCGACGACACGTCCAACAAGGCACTCTATCGCGAGATCGGCCGCCTGAACAAGCAGGTGCTCGACCTTATGGACGAGAAAAACAAGCTGCTGGCGCTCAAGGTCAATGCCATGGGCGGCACCAAGCAGATTCCGTACGTGGGCGCCTCTGCCCTGGCCGACGATCACCTGCCCACGGTGGGCAACGTGGTGGGCGCCGCTGTGGGCGCCGCCGCGGGCGCGCCTGCGGGCGAGATTGCCCCGGCTGCCGTGGTGTCGGGCAACGCGTCGCTCGCGCTCGATGGCGAGGGCGTCAAGGACGCCGCGGCCGCCATGGCCAAGGCCACCGTCGAGGCCAAGACTCTTGCCGAGGAAAAAGAAATCGCCCAGGCCAACCGCTTCCCCAAGCTGTCCCTTGTGGACCTTAAGTACCGCGACTGGGAATCGCCGGCCTACGACGATGCCATCTCGCTGGAGGACTTTGTCGACAGCTTCCGCGCGTTCGCCTGCAGCCAGATGAAGCTCTACTACACGCCCGAGGTCATCCGCCGCTTTGTGGCCGGCATGGCCGCCTCCAAGCTGCTGATCCTGGAGGGCATCTCGGGTACCGGTAAGACGTCGCTGCCCTACAGCTTTAGCCGCTACCTGGACAACCCCGCGACCATCGTGTCAGTGCAGCCGAGTTTTCGCGATCGCACCGAGGTACTGGGCTACTTTAACGAGTTTTCCAAGCGCTTTAACGAGACCGAGTTCCTCCGTGCCGTGTACGAGGCCGGCCTTCGCCAGGACCCGTCCATGATCGTGCTCGACGAGATGAACCTCGCCCGCGTGGAGTACTACTTTGCCGAGATCCTGTCGGTGCTCGAGATGCCCAGCCACGACGAATGGGTGCTCGATCTGGTCCCCACCCAGTGGGCGGCCGACCCCAAGGGCCTGCACGACGGCAAGCTCACCATTCCCGACAGCCTGTGGTTTATCGGTACCGCCAACAACGACGACTCCACCTTTACCATCACGGACAAGGTGTACGACCGCGCGATTCCCATCGAGCTCAACGAGCGCGCCGACGCGTTTGAGTGCGAGCCGCACGAGCGCGTGCACGTGACGGCCGAGCATCTGCAGTATCTGTTCCAGAAGGCCAAGGTCGAGTACGTGATCGATGACGATCTGCTCGAGAAGATGCACAAGCTGGACCAGTACCTGCAGACCCGCTTTAAGCTGGCCTTTGGCAACCGTATCATCAAGCAGATGTACGACTTTATCCCCGTGTACGTGGCGTGCGGCGGCACCGAGTTGGGCGGCATGGACTACATCATCGCCCGCAAGGTGCTCAAGAAGTTTGAGTCCATGAACGTGAGCTTTGTGCGCGACGAGATGAAGGGCCTGATCGAGTACATCGAGAAGACCTTTGGCGAGGGCGGCCTGCCCGATTCCGTCATGTATCTGCAGCGGATCCAGAACTTCTACTAATGCCGTAAGCGCGGGGCGTGGGACAAGACAATCAGTAGCGTTTGCCCTGTGTGGTGTCGCCACGCCCCTTACCGATCGATCCAACCTATGGAGTAACCCATGTCCGAGACCATTCAGGACCTCTATACCAGCTTCTCCGAGCAGATGGAGCCCATCCAGGAGGACAGCCGCTACTTCCGCTATCTGTTTGAGATGGCGCAGGCCTCGGGCACTACGATCGAACAGCAGCGCGAGGAGCTCGTCAAGGTGGTGGACGAGGAGTGGATCAGCATGATCGAGGACTCGCTCGACGCCATTAACACCATCATCGAAAATCCGCGCCGCTTCATCACCACCGAGGAAGAGGTGGTGCCGGTCTCGCTCGCCAAAAAGATCAGCGCCGACAGCGTCCGTCATCTGAGCCAGAACACGCAGTTTTTGGCGCCGAGCGACGATGGTAGCGTCCACCCCACGCGCATCCTCAACGTCAGTACCGTCGAGACGTACGACCTGTACGAGAACCGCTTTATCTACCACCTGATTCAGCGCCTGCTGACGTTTGTGGACAAGCGCACCGACGTGATCTTTTGGTCGACGGGCAACGAGATCCGCAACCGATTTAAGATGCACAGCAAGATCGACGACGCGTACGAGGAGATCGAGTACAACGTCGAGATGACGGTCAAGAATCGCCAGAGCTTTGCCGAGAACGACGCCGACAACATGGACGTCTTTATGCGCATCGACCGCGTGCGCCGCCTGGTCATGGCACTGCGCGGCGCGTCGTTCTGCCAGATCATGAACGGCTGCAGCGCGGTCCGCAGCCCCATCCAGCGCACCAACCTCATCATGAAGGACCCTAACTACCGCAAGTGCTACCAGCTGTGGCAGTTTATGGAGCGCTACGACAAGGTGGGCTACAACATCGACGTGCAGCAGCAAGCGCTGGCGTTCGATGACGAGTACATGGTGCAGATGTACACCAACCTCATTAACAACTACACCGTCTTTAAGAGCCTGACCGATGACGAGCGCAACCTGCAAGAGCTCGAGAGCGTGCATCCCGAGCCGGTGGCGCCCAAGTTTATTAAGGAGATTAAGGAGGTGCAGGTCGATAGCCCCGACCTGCCCGATGTCGAGATTCGTCGCGTGTTTGTGGAGGAGGTCACGCAGGCCCAGCTCGATGCCGAGCAGGCGCTGGCCGAGGCTCGCGAGCAGATTGAGGAGCTGCAGGGGCAGGTCAAGTCCTGGAAGGTGCAGGCGCACGCGCTGACCGACGAGCGCGACGACCTGGCCGACGAGCTGGACGAGGCCAAGACGCGTGAGCTGGCATTGACGCAGCGCGCACAGATGGCCGAGGCCGATGCCGAGGAGCTGCGTGGCTCGCTGGAGGATGTCGAGGCGGGCAAGAAGGCTGCCGAGGATGCTGCGGCAGAGGCACGCTCGACCGCGGCGGCGCAGCTTGAGCAGATGCGTGCCGAGGCCGATGCCGAGGTCGCGGCCGCTCGCGCCGATGCCGATGCCAAGATCGCAGCTGCCGAGCAGACGGCCGCCGAGCAGGTTGCGCAGGTCAAGAGCGACGCTACTGCGGCCCTGGCTGCCAAGACGGAAGCCGATGCCGCCGAGCTGCAGGCCGCCAAGGACGCTGCTGCGGCCGAGCTTGCCGGTGTGCGTGAGGCCTCTGCCAAGGAGGTGGCCGAGCTGCATGCCAAGCTGGACGCCTCCCAGCTGCAGATCGAGGAAGTGCAGTTGGCGGCCGAGCGCGATGCCCGTGCCGCGGCTGAGGCGGCCGATGCCGCCGTGGCCGAGGCGGAGCAGAAGCTTGCCGACACCGTTGCCGCGGCCGAGGAGAAGGTTTCCGCTGCTCAGCAGGCAGCCGATGCCGCAATTGATGCCGCCCGTGCGGCCGCCGATTCTGCCGTCGAGCAAGCTGCGGTGGACGCCAGCGAGAAGGTCGCCGCAGCCGCTACCGAGCGCGATGCCGCCACGCGTGCCGCCGAGGAGGCCCGTGCCGACGCCGACGCGCGTATCGCCGCGGCCGAGCTCGAGGCGGGGGAGCGCATTGAGCAGGAACTCGCCGCCGCCACGGCCACGCACGAGCACGAGCTCGAGGCCGTCCGCGCGGAGATGCAGCAGCGCTTGGACTCGTTGACGCAAGAGCTGGAGCAGGCCGAGCGCAATCGTGAGCGTGTCGAGCGCCGTGCCGAGGGCAACAGCCTGTCGCGCTATCTGCTGGCCCGCCTCCGCGGCGAGGCTGGCGAGGGCGTGGCCGCCGCGCCTGACGAGGATGGCGCTTCTGCGGCGGATGCCACCGAGGCCGAGGTCGCTGCCGACCCCGAGACTTCCGCAAAGGACGTCGACAAGTGATGAAGCACGTGCTCCGCGTGATCAACGTGCTGGCGACCGTGGTGATCCTGGTCGCCTTTGTGGTGCTGCTGCGCACGGTGTTCACGCCCGCCGGCGAGATTCCCACCATCATGGGCTACGGCTTTATGCGCACACTGACCGGCTCGATGGAGCCGGCGATTCCCGTGCATTCGTTTATCGTCGTCGATACCGACAACAGCCAGGTCTACCAGGTGGGCGATATCATCACCTTCCATTCGTCCGATGACGCGCTGGAGGGTTCGCTCAACACGCACCGCATCGTTGCCGTGGAGGATGCGGCCGACGGCACGCCGGTCTACCGCACCAAGGGCGATGCCAATCCGGTCGAAGACGCCGCGCCCGTACCCGCCGCCGATGTGGTGGGCCGCGTGGTCTTTGTGTCGGCAGGCCTGGGCGTGGTGGTCTCGTTGCTCACCAACCCGCTTCTGTTCTTTCCGCTTATCGTGGTGCCGCTGATTGCGCTGCTGGTGCTCGAGATTCGCCATATGGTCAAAACCACACAAGAGGTGGCACGCGCCGAGGACGAGGCCGCCCTGCGTGCTGCCGTGGAAGAGATTCGTGAAAAGCGCCGTCGCGAGCAGGAGGAGCAGGGCGACGCCAAGGACCAGAACGACGCCGACCATACCGATGAAAGTGCGAAAGCCGATCCCGGCGCCCTAGACGATTCCAACCGCTCGGCATAGCGTGTCTGTGCCTTTCGTCCCTGCAATTTGGACGCCCATAGATGTTCCGAATCGTCTGCTTTTTCATACCAATATTCGTGCTACAGTTTGAGCGCTTTGTTGCCAATTGATTTCGGGGGAGTGGAATGGAACAGGAGCGCTCGGCGCAGCGTCCACGCAAAAAGGCTTCGGTACCGATGACGGCGGCGTCCGATTTTGTCGTGCCTGAGGGAACTGACGAGCTCAGCCGCAGCACCCGCCGTGCATGGCGCGACCGCCTCAACGATGCGTCGTCGCGCAAGATGATTACGGGCGTTCTGGCCACGCTGGCGGGCGGTTCGTTTTGGGGTTTTTCGGGCACCAGCGCGAGCTTCCTGTTCGATACTTATCACGTTGATACCCTGTGGCTTATGAGTGTGCGCCAGATTCTCGCCGGCCTGCTCTTTATGGCCGTGGTGGTCACGCGCGATCGCGAGCGTCTGGTTAGGCTCTGGACCACGCCCGCCGACCGTAGGCAACTGCAGCTTTTTACCGCTTTTGGCCTGCTGTTCAACCAGTTCTGCTATCTTTCGGCCGTGCGTCTGACCAATGCCGGAACCGCGACGGTGCTCCAGTGCCTGCAGCTGGTCATCATCATGGGTTACGCCTGCGTGGTCGATCGCCGCATGCCGCGCGCACGCGAGACGATCGGCATTGGTCTGGCCCTCGGCGGTACCTTTTTAATCGCTACCGGCGGTGATCCCACCAGCCTGAGCATCTCGCCGCTCGGCCTGGTTGCGGGCCTTATGTGTGCGGTTAGCGCCACCTGCATGGCGGTGATTCCCGCCAAGATTCTGCCCAAATACGGCAGCCCCATCGTTACAGGCTCTGCCATGCTCACAGCGGGCGTGGTCTCGTGCGTCTTCGTGCAGCCGTGGGCTCATATGCCGGCGCTCGATGCTGCCGGCGTCGAGGCGCTCGCGGTGTTTGTGGTCATTGGCTCGTTTTTTGCCTACATGCTGTATATGCAGGGCGTTAAGGACATCGGCTCGGTGCGTGCGAGCCTCATCGGAACTGTGGAGCCGGTTTCGGCGACCATCACCAGCGCTGTTATGCTGGGCACGGTGTTTTTGCCGACCGACCTTATCGGTTTTGCCATGATCATCGTGATGATGTTCCTGACGGTATAGCTCACGCCGCTGTCTAGACGGACGCGGTGTTGCACCACAATTCCGCGAATTGGTGCCTGCATCTGGAGTTTAACTGACGATGCCAAATATGTCATAAACTAATAGCGTTATTGACTTTTAGTATTGCGAGGACTCCTCTATGGCTGGTAACCACTTTAAGAACGGCGACGGCGAGCGCTCTGCAGTTCCGCCGCGTTCAAATGGGACTGGAAACGCTGGCGTACCGAGTGGATCCAGCCAAAACGGTGCTGGCAACCGTACGTCTCCGGGCGAAACGGCGATGTTTGCCGCTCTGTACGAACAGTCTCAAAAGGCAAAACAGGCTGGTCGCGTAGGCAGGCAGGCATTTCCGGGCGGGTCGGGCTCTGCGGCTTCGTCGGCCGGGGTCCGTCCGGCGCCAACGGGCGGTGCAAATGTCGCTGACCCTGCTAACAACGCTCATCGCGCCCACAACGCTGGCTCCATCAACTCTGCCAATCCCGCCAATAGTGCTTCTTCTGCTGGAGACGCAGGGCTTACGGGTAACCTAGGCACTATCTATACGGGCGCTTCCGAAACTGGCACGTTTGCCCGTCTCGATGACGACGGTGCCGAGTTTAAGGGCTCGGGCTCTAAAGAAGATTATTACGATTTTGGCTTGAACTACGGCGGTGATTCCTCGACGAGCCCGACCTCGAACGGCCTGGTTCGCCATCGCCATCGCAAGGGCGAGCGCAAGAAGCGTCGCGTTGCAGCCGTTGTCGCTGCCATCGTCGCGGTGGTTCTTGTCGCTTTTGGCGTGAGTGGCTTCATGCTGTTTAACTCGGCAAAAACCGTGAAGAGCCAGGCAAAGGAAACTGTCGAGATCGTCGGCGGCCTTAAGGACAAGGTCACGTCGGGCGATTTTTCGACCCTGCCCGATGATGCGAAAAAGATCGACGAGCTCTGCAGCAGCATGAAGAAGGAGACCTCGAGTCCGGTGTGGACGATGGCTTCGTTCATTCCGGTGTACGGCGGCGATATTAACGCCGCCCGCACCATGGTCGACGCTCTGTCCGATGTTTCGAGCGGCGCGCTGGTCCCCATGGCCGATAATCTCACTCAGGCAACGCCCGGCAAGCTGTTCCAGGACGGGACAATCAACGTGTCCGCGCTGCAGGCGGTCGCCGATTCGCTCTCCGATAGCTCGAAGGCGTTCAAGAGCGCCAACAAAAAGGTGCAGGGTATTGGCGATACACATATCGCCCAGGTGACCGATCTGGTCGATAAGGCAAAGGACGGCTTTGCCACCCTGAACGGTGTAGTCGACGCGGCAGAGAAGATCGCCCCCGTTCTGCCCCAGATGCTCGGCGCCAACGGCCAGACGCGCCATTATCTTGTGCTCGCGATGAGCAATGTCGAGATCCGCGCCTGCGGCGGTTTCCCGGGTTCTCGCGGCGTGATGTCAGTGACTGACGGTAAGCTCGAACTGGGCGATTTTGTCAAAGTCGACATGATGAAAGAGCCCTTGAGCCCGCTTCCCATCACCGATGAAGAGGCAAACTTGTTCACGACCGGATGGGGCCTGACCGGATTCAACACGCTCGGATACACGATGGGCGATGTTACGATGACGCCCGATTATCCGCGTGCGGCTCAGCTTGCCAGCGATATGCAGAAGGCCATTGTCGGAGATGACATCGACGGCGTATTTGCAGTCGATCCGGTATTTTTGCAGTATATGCTCGGCATTGTAGGTGGCACGCAGCTTCCCGACGGCACCGTCGTCGACGGAAGCAACGCTGCAAAGGTGCTGCTGCACGATATTTATTGGAATTACCCGGTAGAGGAACAGGACGCCATTTTTGCGGCGGTTGCCGGATCGGCTTTTAACAAGATCGTGGATGAACTGGGCTCCAGCGATATTACTAAGATCGCCGCCGCCATCGAAAAGGGTGCTTCCGAGGGTCGCATCCTGATGTATTCGAGAAACGATGACGAGGAAAAGGCCGCGAAGGCCCTTGGCATTTCCGGCGCTCTCCAAAATGATGCGTCTGAGGCTCCGATTTTGGGCGTCTATGTGAATAACTACAGCTATTCAAAGATGGATTGGTTCCTTGATAAGCGAGTCACCATCGATTCTTCGGTTGAAAATGCCGATGGCTCGACGACGTATCGAGTAACCACTACGCTCAAGAACACGATGACCCCCCAGGAGAAGGCCGAGATGCCTGGTTATTTCCAGGGCCATAACGGCATTAGCCAGGATATTGATGACGAGGTGCTGAGGCTCTATCTCTACGCTCCCGCGGGAGGCAGCATTTCGGACATTAAGACTTCGGGCTCCGGTTCTATCGAGATGAACGAAGCGACGCACGATGGCCTGAAGGTTGCATGGGGCGGCGTCCACATGCTTCTTGGACAAGACATAAAGGTCGAGTACACGGTTACGACTTCGAAGGACTCTGGGCACAAAGCGCTTAAGGTTCGCACCACGCCAACCGCTCAAACGTTTGAACAGGATAAGTAAGATATGAAGTACTTTGGCACCGACGGCTTTCGCGGCGAGGCCAACGTTGGACTGACGGTAGAGCACGCTTATAAGATCGGCCGCTTTGTGGGCTGGTATTACGGCGCCAACCGCGGGACCAAGGCGCGCGTGATCGTGGGCAAGGACACGCGTCGCTCGAGCTATATGTTCGAGGCGGCGCTGGTGAGCGGCTTGGTCGCGAGCGGCGCGGACGCCTACATGCTGCACGTGATCCCGACGCCGGGCGTGGCGCATCAGACCGTGGAGGGCTGCTTCGATTGCGGCATCATGATCAGTGCGAGCCACAACCCGTTTTGCGATAACGGCATTAAGCTCGTCAACAGCGACGGCTATAAGATGGACGAGGACGTGCTGGAGCTCATCGAGGATTACATCGATGGCAAGAGCGAAGTGCCGCTGGCCACGGGCAACCACATCGGTGCCACGGTCGACTACATGCAGGGTCGCAACCGCTATATTGCCTCGCTCATCGCCAGCGCGAACTTTTCGCTGCAGGGCGTCAAGATCGGTCTCGACTGTGCCAACGGCTCGGCATCCTCGGTGGCCAAGCCGGTGTTCGACGCGCTGGGTGCCGACGTACGCGTGATTAACGCCGCGCCCGATGGCTTTAACATCAACGTCGACTGCGGCTCCACGCATATGGAGCGCCTGCAGCGCCACGTGGTGGAGCAGGGCCTGGACGTGGGCTTTGCCTACGACGGCGATGCCGACCGCTGCCTGGCCGTGGACGAGCGCGG
>URTB01000001.1 GCA_900550595.1 uncultured Collinsella sp. | reverse complement strand
CGGCAAGCTCGCGCGAGCGACGGCAGCGCGAAAGCAGCACACGCCCGCCGCCAATAAGCATCACGGGCGAATAGGACAGCACCACGGCATGGTCCCCGGCACGCAGCGGCAGCGAGTTTTCCAAGCGCACCTGAACAATACGGGTCTCGCCCACCGCCATGGAGGCCTCGCCCTCCATGAACATGATGCGACCGACAACCTCGGCTGTACCCGCCATCACATGCACACGCGCACCCGACTCGAGCACACGCGGCTTGGCTCCCTCGCGACCCAAATACGTAAACGCCATCATAAATCGCATCGTCTGGCCAAAGCGGCCCGCCACGCCGAGCATCTCACCGCGATCGAGCGCGGCGACGGCATCGCCCACCAAGTTGAGCGCCACACGCTGACCGGGCAAGGCCCGCGGTGTATCGCCATGCACCTGAATCCCGCGCACGCGACAGACCGTACGCGACGGCAGCGCGACAAGCTCATCCCCCACCGCAACGGGCGCATCGTGCAACGTTCCCGTCACCACGGTACCGGCGCCCTTGATTGTAAAGCAGCGATCGATGGGCAGACGCGGTGCGGCATCGGTGAGCTCGGCACGGGCACGGCAGGCACCCCAGCAAGCGGCAACCTGCTCGTCGAGCGCAGCCAGCAGGTCATCGATTCCCGCACCGGTCTTGGACGACACAGGCACGATCGGCGCGTCCGCAAACACGGTATCCGAAAGAAAATCGTCCACGTCGAGCTCGGCCAGCTCAATCATTTCGCTATCGGCCAGGTCGCACATCGTCAGCGCGACCACCATGTGCGTGACGCCCAGCAGCTCCAGCACATGCACATGCTCGCGGGTCTGCGGCATCACGCCCTCGACGGCCGAAACCACCAGCACGGCCACGTCGATACCCGTGGCGCCCTGCACCATGGCGCGCAAGTAATGCGCATGGCCCGGCACGTCGACCAGGCCGACGATCTTGCCGCTCGGCAGCGCCAGCTCGCCAAAGCCAAGCTCCACCGTCATGCCGCGACGACGCTCGACCTCAAGGCGATCGGGATTCTTGCCGGTCAGTGCCTCGATCAGCGCCGACTTACCGTGGTCGACGTGGCCCGCCGTGCCAAAGATAACGGGACACTCCACCAGCGCTTGAACCTCACTCATCGAGCAATCGCCTTCTCAACGCACGCGACGAGCGTCGATGCCGCCGTCTCGATATCGCGGTCGCCCACAAGCGTACGGACGTCAAACAAAATGCGATCGTGCGAGGTTCGTGTGACGACCGGTGTGTCGAAGTCCTGGACAAGCGAGCGCTTGAGCGCATCGACCGTCAGGCGCGCGTCGACCGGGCAGACGGCCACGCACATCGTGGGTAGCTCGATGGTAGGAAGCGAGCCACCGCCGGGGGTTGACGATTCCCCGACGATCTCCAACTCAACGGCGCACGGGCAACCGGCCTTATCGAGCCCGGCGACCATACGATCGCGCAGCTTGCGGGCACGTCGCTCCAAATGGGCCTGCGGTAGCGTAAGCATGCTGAGCACCGGAATATCGCGATGGGCAACATCGGCGCCGTCCATGTAGATACGTAGCGTGGCCTCGAGCGCCGCCAGTGCGAGCTTGCCCGGGCGCAGGGCACGCATAAGCGGATGCGACCCGCAGGCCTGGACCAGATCGCGACGACCCATGATAATGCCCGCCTGCGCGGCACCCAGCAGCTTATCACCCGAGCACGACACGATATCGAGCCCTGCCGAAACCGAAGCCGGCGTGGTTTCTTCGCCGCCGCGCACCAAGATGTCGTCGGGCAACAGCGCGCCCGAGCCCTGGTCCTCGTAGAACAGCAGGCCGTGCTTATGGGCCAGTGCGGCGAGCTCCCTTGAGCTCACTTCCTCGTGAAAACCCTCGATGCGATAGTTGGAAGGATGAACCTTCAGGATCATGGCCGTTTCGGGCGTGATGGCGCGCTCGTAGTCGCCCAGGTGCGTGCGGTTGGTGGCGCCGACCTCGACGAGTTTGGCGCCCGAAGCCGCCATGACATCGGGGATGCGGAAGCTGCCGCCAATCTCGACAAGCTCGCCGCGGCTGACGATGACCTCTTTGCCTGCGGCATGGGTCGCCAGCACCAGCAGCACAGCGGCGGCGTTGTTGTTAACGACCAGCGCGTCCTCGGCTCCGGTAAGCGAGCGGATGAGCTGCGCGGCATGTTCCTTGCGCGACCCACGCGAGCAGGTGCCCACGCTGTACTCGAGTGTGCTGTACCCGCGCGCGACCTCGGCCACGGCCTTTGCCGCCGACTCCGCGAGCGGGGCGCGGCCCAAGTTGGTATGGATGACCACGCCCGTAGCGTTGACGGCGGGGCGCAGGCTCGGCAACGCGGAGCGGTGCGCACGCCACTCGATGGCCGAGGCCAGGTCGCGCTTAGAGCGCGGGGCAGCACCGGCGCGAATGGCGGCGCGCTCCTCGTCGAGCTCGGCCGTGACGGCGGCATGCACCACCGCGTCGCAGGTCTCCCCCGCCGCCTTCACTACCGGCCACTCGGCAAGCAGCTCGTTGACAGAAGGAATGGCGCGCAGGCGGGCGCGCACCTCATCGGACATGTTCTGGCTATCGCTCATGTGCGGCCTTTCAAAACCAAAGATGAATCAATCGTTCGAACGTCAAACTATCAGCCAATTCGATCGGCTGAATCGATCATTCGTTATTATCCTCGCGCGCCGCGATCTTTTCCACGCGAACGGCGTTTTCCTGGGTGAGCGCGGCACCCGTCAACGGGTCCCATCGCAGCGGCGTATGGTCGAGCGGGCCCACGCCCAAGGCTTGAGCGCCACCGGCATCGGCGACAAACGAACGCCCGCCGGGAGCGGCCGAGGTGAAGATGCACGCCGGATGCAGATACGGCGTTGTCTCCACGCGCACGCGGTCGCGGCCCATATCGCTCACGAGTTCGACGACCTCGCCGTCGGCGATGCCCATGTGCGCAGCAGCATCGGCATTCATTTGCACGGCATCCAGGTCCGAGCCCGCCTCGGCGGCACCTTGGGCCGCGAGCCTGCGCGAAGTATGCGACTCAAAGGGACGGTTGCCGCTAATGAGGCGAAACATCCCCGGGCCGGGCTCCACCATGGGAGCGATCCAGTTGGGCACACGACCCATGCCGGCTCGCTCCCATATGTCGCTTGCCAGCGCAATCTTGCCGCGATCCAAGGGAATCGCCGGCTCGCCCGTACGCGACGGCAACGCAACACCCGTGTCGGCCCAGCCGCGCTCCTTGAGCTCGTCCAGATTGATCCCAAAAGGCGCCACCTGGGCAGCCGCCAGATCGTCAGGCGTAAACTGGAAGTACTCGCCCACGCCACACGCCTGCGCCAGACCGGCAAAAATCTCCCGACCGGGACGTGTGTCGTCATGCTGCACAGGCAGCACGGCGTTGCGGTAGAACACGCGCGCATCGTTGGTGCCTATCACCGTTCCCACGCCACGGTCGGCCTCCAGATACGTCACGTCGGGCAGCACGAAGTCAGAAGCGCGCGCTGTCTCGGACCAGCGAATATCAACGGTCACGAGCAAGTCGAGCTGTTGCAAAATACCCAACCAAGCCTGCGCATTGCCATAGCCCGCACCGGGGTTACTGGCATAGACGATGAGCCCACGCAAATCGCCGGCAAGAATCGACTGACCGATGGTCGTGCACAGTCCGCGCACCGGATCGACCAGTGGATAGCGCTCGGACCCCAACTTGGGCTCACGTGGCATCGACGGCGTCGCAAAACGCGCAGGGTCCAAATCGCCCAACGCAAGCGGCGTGGGCGGGTTGAGGGCACCGCCCGCGTGTCCGATGCAGCCCAGCAGCACATCGATCAGACAAATCGCGCGCGCGGTCTGGGTGCTATTGGCATACGCGATACCGATGCCGCCATGAAAGCCCGCATCCACCACAGCGGCAGGCGCGGCGGCAGCCAGATCGCGCGCCGTCGCGATAATCTCTGCGGCCGGCACGTCGCACATCGACTCGGCCCACTCGGGCGTCCAAACAGCAGCCGCCTGCGCCAGCTCGCCAAAACCCGTGGTATAGCGGGTCACGAACTCGTGGTCATACAGGCCCTCGGCAATCAAGACATGCGCAATGCCCAGCAGCAAGGCCAGGTCACAGCCCGGGCGCACGCGCAGCCAGCGGTCGGCAAGCGCAGCCGAGCCACTGCGCCGGGGGTCGACCACGATAATCTTCGCCCCACGGCGACGGGCATCGTTGAGCGCATCAACGGTCCCCATCGTCGACGAATCGACAATGGAACGCCCCAAATACATGATGCAATCGGTATGCGCCAGGTCGGAGGCGGGGCTGTAGCCCAGGCTGTGCTCCCAACCGGTGAGACGGCTTACCTCGCAGGCGCCATCGGCACCGTACACGTTGGGCGAACCCAGCGCATGCATAAGGCGATAGGCCCAGTAGCGGTCGAACGAGGGAACGCCGAGCGTCATGCCCAGCGCACGAGGCCCGCACTCGTCAACAATCCCCAAAAGACGCTCGGCAATCTGAGCAAACGCCTCGTCCCAGGTAATCGCATCAAACCCCGAGCCATCCCGGCGGCGTCGCATGGGGTGCACGATGCGGTCGCGCTCGTCAAACGGCATTGCCAGGCGATGCCGTCCGCGGGCGCACAGGGCGCGCGCCGCGCACGGATGCCCCGGCACCGGCAACTCAGCCACCACGCGACCGTCCTCAACGCGTGCCGCAAAGGCGCAATCGGCATAGCATCCCCCGCATGTGGTCACCACGGCGCGACCGTCACGCTTCACAGCAGATGCCATCTCGATTACCCCTTTCACAAGCCAAACACAACAGACCAACAGCCCGGGAACGAGCCCCAGGCCAAAAAAGCCTCCCGCACGGCAACGCCCCGCGGGAGGCCCAACGTCAAACAGGCGATACCTTACGCCTCGGACTTCTTGGCGTAGATAAACCAGTAGCCGAGCGCGACCAGAAGCGCGCCGCCCACGATGTTGCCCAACGTGGCGGCGGACAGGTTAAACGCAATGCCCGCGGCGTTGAGCGCATCGGCACCGGCGACGTCGGCACCGTAGCCGCACGCCTGCATCACGGCACCCATGGGCAAAAAGTACATGTTGGCAACGCAGTGCTCAAAACCGCAGGCCACAAAGGCGGCGATGGGCAGCAGAATGCCAACAACCTTATCGACCACGGTCTTGCCGGCGGTACCGATCCACACGGCCAGGCACACAAAGATGTTGCACAGGATGCCGCGGAAGAAGATCGTCACCCAGTCGATCGTCACCTTGCCGGCGGCGACGCTCACCATGGAATTGGCGACCGCCTCGCCGTTGAGCTTGTAAATGCCGGCCATGTACACCAAAAAGACGATGAACAGGGCACCGACAAAGTTACCGACCCATACGACGACCCAAGCCTTGAGCATCTGGACCAGGGTGATCTTTTTGCTCTTGAGCGCGCAGACCATAAGCGAATTGCCAGTAAACAGCTCGGCGCCGCACACCAGCACCAGCACCAGGCCCAGGCAAAAGCACAGGCCGCCCACGACGCGCTGGGCGCCCCAGCCCAGCGTGCTATCGCTCAAGAACACGGTAAAGAACAGGCCGCCGAAGGCAATGAACGCGCCGGCGAACATTGCCAACAGAAAGGCCTTTGCGACCGGCAGGTTGGCCTTGGTCACGCCGGCGGCCTCGGTCTTGGCCTCGATCGCGGCGGGCGCCAGGCAATCGGGAGCGGGATATTCTGCCTTGGAATCTGCCATGTCAATCACTTCTTTCCTAATCAGCAGGGACAAGCGCTCCTATTGCTCTTGTCCCAAGCGGACAAAGTGGGAAAAGTCGTTGGCGGCCACGGCGTCGTACACGGCGTCGACGGCGTCAAAGACCTCCGGGGACATAGGGTTGTAAAACTCCGTATCGCCCGGCTGAATCCCTATGAAGACGATATCTTCGCACGATTGCTCGATTTCCTCGATCAGAATCGACAAAGGGAGCGAATGCGTGGTGAACATCGACTTGCGGGCCACATCGCGCTTATCGAGCAGGCGGATAGACCCGACGGGCAGCGCTATGTCGGCGGCATCGACCAAGACCAGGCGAGGCGGACGCTCGCGCTTGACCTCGATGATGTCGTCCTCGGGCGTTTGGCCACCGTCGATGGTGTACCAACCGGCAATGGGCGCGTCCTCCATCTTTTTGGAGAGCACGGGGCCGGCGGCATCGTCGGCACGCAGCACGCTTCCCGCCGTGAGCACGATACCCGCAAACGGGGCGCCGTTCACACGTCCATCCACAACGCGACCCATTACTGCAACCTTCCCGTCAGGTACACGCCCGACACATCGCGCACGCGCTCAACCAGATCGCGGAACTTCATCAGAAACGCGACCTGCTGGGCATGCAAGCCAAAGTCGTCGTCGAACACCGAGATGCCGGCCTTGGCCGAGCCGCGAAAACCGCGCTCGTCGAGCAGCGTGTCGCAGGCCTCGAGCAGCGACGGCACCGCCGCCTTGTCAAGCTGGCACTCGCCAAAGGAGCGGATGGCCTCGAACTTGGTCTTGGCCTCCCCCTCCGGCAGCGCATCGACGAGCGAATAGAAGACATCCACCGGCACCGACAGGCGCGGCTCAAAGCAATCGAGCACGCCGGTGTGGTGGCCCACGGCGAGCGTGTAGTACAGCACGTCGCAGGCCTCCTGGGGAACGTCTTCCTCGGTCTCCACAAACTTACGCGTGAGCTCATAGAAGACCACCTGGTCGGGCGCATGGCCCAGGCAGGGGTCGGCGACGCCCTCGGCGGCCTCGTCGCTTGCGCGCGAGGCATCGCCAAAGGAGCCGCCGAGCATACCGGGACCCGCAAAGTAACCAGAGCGGTCCGTGAGCTCCATCTAGTGACCTCCGGCCAGCACCAGATCCTGCAGCGCCGAGTAGACCTCAACGCGGCGCGGATCGTCCTGCTTGTCGATGAGCAGCGCCATGGCACCGCGGATATCACCCTTGGGCGCGCCCTCGAGCGTATCCATAAACTCGTTGGCCAGGTCGCGGCCGTAACGGTAGCCGCTCATGGCGCGAGCCTCTCGCTCGATGGCAACGCGCAGCTTGTACGGCACGCCGGGGTGCAGGATATCGGCCTGCTCGCCGGCGGCCTCCACCGTGGTCTCGGCATGGAGCTTTTGGTCCAGCAGACCGAGCGCCATGGCAAAGCCGTAGACGGTCTGCGCGGGGCTGGGCGGGCAGCCGGGGATGTAGACATCGACCGGCAGAATCTTATCCGTGCCGCCCCAGACGCAGTAGTTGTCGTAGAAGATGCCGCCGGTGCAGCCGCACGCGCCATAGGACACCACGATCTTGGGATCGGGTGCGGCCTCAAAGGCGCGCAGGGCCGGCATGCGCATGGCACGCGTCACGGCGCCGGTGTACAGCAGCACATCGGCGTGACGGGGCGAGGGCACGACCTTGATGCCAAAACGCTCGACGTCAAAGACGGGCGTGATGGAACCGAAGATCTCGATCTCGCAGCCGTTGCAGCCGCCGCAGTCGACACGGTAGACGTACACCGAGCGCTTGATCTTCTTAAGAAGGGTCGCCTTGGCCTTCTCGATGCTCTCGTCGAGCTCGATCTTGGTCGGGCGGTACTGGAGCCGCTCGGGCAAAAGCGTGGGTTCGGCCATGGTTACTCCTCCTTCGTTTCAAAATCCATGATGATGCCCTCGACCGGCGCCGGACCGGCGGGAATCTCGGGCGCATCGGGGTTGAGCTCGCGGTCGATATACTCCGGGTTCACGCCGTGGCCGCCTAGGTACTCCATGCCGGGGCCCTGGGGCTCGCCGGACGCAAGCGTCTCGTTGGCAGCCATGCCGCGCGCGTTGCCGGTCTTTACGGCCGAGGCGGCGCGCAGGGCGTCGAGCTCGCGCTTGCACTCCTGGCACATACCGACGGTACGGGCGGCCTGCTCGGCCTCCATGCCGCCGGCCTTTTGCAGCAGACGCTTGGCGTAGTCGATCTCCTTGTGCGGGGCAAACGGCTTGCCGCAGCGCGAGCAGTGCTCGAGCGTGTAGACGCTCTTGCTGGTGAGGTCGTCCTTGCTCATGACGGCAAGCTCAAACTCCTCGGTGAGCTTGATGGCCTCCATGGGGCAGGCTTCCTCGCAGCGGCCGCAGAAGATGCAGCGACCGTAGTCGATCGACCAGGTGATGGTATCGGCCGCAAGGTCGGTGTCCATGCGAATGGCATCGGCCGGGCACGCCACGCCGCAGGCACCGCAGGCGATGCAGAGCTCGGCGTTGTGCTCGGGCTTGCCGCGCATGTCCTTGTTGGTGGGAAACGGCGCAAACGGGTACTTGACCGTCGCGTCGCCGGCCTTGGCGTTAACCTTCCAAAGCTTCAGCATATTAGAGCGCCTCCTCATCGAGCGGAGCGGCCATGGTGCCCTCGCCCGCAAGCGGCGACTTGTCGCGCCAGACGTTCTCGAACTGCTCCTTGTCGAGCACGTGGTCGCGCTTGGCGGCGACATCGGTCACCGTCACGCGGTCGGTGCAGGAGTAGCACGGGTCGAGCGAGCCGACGATCAGCGCCGCGTCGCCCACGGTGTTGCCGCGGAACATGTAGCGCAGGACCGGCCAGTTGCTGTACGTAGCTGCCTTGGCGCGCCAGCGGTAGCACTTCTGGTTGTTGCCGAGCATGGCCCAGTGCACGTCCTCGCCGCGCGGCGCCTCCGTGGCGCCGATGGCGTACTTGTGCGGGGTGTACTCCCAATCCGTGGTGAGGATGGGGCCCGACGGGCAGTTCTCGAGCATGGTCTCGATCATGTCGATCGAATCGTAGACCTCCTGGATGCGAACGGCGGTACGGCCGAAGGCATCGCAGGTGTCGGCCGTGGCGGCATGCATCTTTTGGACGTCCGGATCGGCGTAGCCGTCGAAGGGATGGTCAAAGCGCACGTCGCGGGCATAGCCCGAGCCACGCATGAGCGGGCCGACCGGCGAGAAGTCGCGTGCGATCTTGCGGTCCAAGATGCCGATACCGCTCGTACGCTCAATGAAGTTGGGCGTGGAGAGCAAGACGTCGACGAGCTCCTGAACCTCGGAGCGCAGCTGGTGGATGGTCGTGAGCGTGGAGAGCTTCTGCTCGGCCAAAATGTCGCGACGCACGCCGCCGATCACGTTGAGGCCGTAGGTCTTGCGGTGACCGGAGAGCTTCTCGGCCAGGTCCATGGACTTCTCGCGGACGCGGAAGAACTGCTGGAAGCCGGAGTCGAAGCCCGTGTAGTGCGACGCCAGGCCAATGTTGAGCAGATGCGAGTGCAGACGCTCGACCTCGAGCATGATGGCGCGGATGTACTGGGCGCGCGGCGGGACATGGATGCCCTGGGCGCGCTCGACGGCCTCGGCATAGGCCACCGAGTGGGCGCAGCCGCAGATGCCGCAGATGCGGTCGGCGAGGAACGTCACGGCGTCATAGTTCAGGCGCGTCTCGGCGACCTTCTCCATACCGCGGTGCACGTAGAACAGACGGTAGTCGGCGTCGACGATCGTCTCGCCCTCAACGAACAGGCGGAAGTGGCCGGGCTCGTCGGAGGTAATATGCAACGGGCCCATGGGGACGAGTGTGGTCTCCTTGCCCTTGGTATCGGCCAAGAACTCGTAGTTTTCCATGTCGCTCGCGGGAGCGGGACGGAAACGGTAGTCCATGGAGTCCTTGCGCAGCGGGTACAGCCCGCTGGGCCAATCGTCGGGAAGCACCAGGCGACGACGATCGGGCAGGCCCTCGGGGATCAGGCCGAACATATCGCGCAGCTCGCGCTCGCCCCACACGCAGGCGGGGACGAACGGCGTCACGGACGGGAACGCCATCTTGGCGGGATCGACCTCGGTGCGCACGGTCACCCAGCCGGGGTCCTCCCCCTCCATGGAGATGACGTAATACACGGCGTAACGGCCGCACAGGCTGCGCTCATCGTTGCCGATGATTACAGGAATCCAGCCGTAGCGCTCGTAGTACAGGTAGTGGACGGCCTCGGGCAGCTTGTCCTGCTTGACGGTAATCGTCAGCTGGTCCTCGCACTGCCACTCGACCTTCTCGATGCAGCCCGGAACGGCGCGGCGCAGGGCCTCGACATGGCTCTCGCAGCGACGGGCATACACCTTGTTCTCAGTTTCAATCATTCGTTACTCCACCTCGCTCTGAGCGGTCTCGGTACCGAACACAGCGCGGTACATCGGCGTCACGTGAAGTTCCTCAGTGCTCTGCTCGAGCACGATGCCGGTCGCGGTCTCCACACCGTGCACGAGAGGCAGCGGGGTGGCGATGCCAAACCACAAGATCATGACAGCCAGGATGATTTCGGGGATAAGCATGAGCGCCGGGGCCTCATGCTTGCCCATGCCCTGGGGTGCATGGCCGAATACCGACTTGAGTGCGATGCGGGTGAGCGCGGAGATGGCCACGGTAAGACCGAGGGCGACCACGACGACCAGCCACATGGGACCGGCGGTAACACCGGCGACAAAAGTCAGGAACTCGGAGATAAACATGCCAAAGGGCGGGAAGGCACCAAGACCGAGCAGCGCCAGGACGGCGAGCGCGGCGGTTGCGGGAGCAACCTCGACGACACCCTGGATCTTAGCCAGGCTACGCGTGCCAAAAGCGTGCTGGATGTTGCCGGACACGCAGAAAGCAAGCGTCTTGGTAAAGCCGTGGAACACGCAGTGCAGCAGGGCCGCGGCGATACCCAGAGGGCCACCGATACCCAGGCACAGGGCGATAACGCCCACGTTCTCCACAGACGAGTACGCAAAGCGGCGCTTGAGGTCGTCCTGGCAAAACATCGAAAGTGCCGCCACCAAAATGGACAGCGTGCCGACGATCAACAGCAAAAGCTGCGGATACTCGGCGCCCACGGCCTGGATGGTAAAGCCGTAGAAGCGCATGATCACAAGCATGGCGCACTTAAGCAGCACGCCAGAGAGCAGGGCCGAGACAGGGCTCGGGGCCTGGGAGTGGGCATCGGGCAGCCAAGTGTGCATGGGGAACAGGCCGGCCTTGGTGCCAAAGCCGATCACGATAAACGCAAAGGCGAGGCGCATGAGCGTCGGGTCGAACTGGTCGGCATACGGCAGCACGCACGACAGGAATGCGGCCTCGTGGGCGTTGGGAATCACGTCGGCGGCGTTGGCGTAGATCAGCAGCGTACCGAACAGGCCAAAGGCCACGCCGGCGGTGCAGACCATCGCATACTTCCAAGAAGCCTCGAGGGCCGTCTTGTTCTTGTAGATACCCACGAGGAACACGGTGGAAAGCGTGGTTGCCTCCACGGCGGCCCACGTGAGGATCATGTTGTTGGACAGGCACGCGAGCAGCATGGTGAACACAAACAGGCTAAACAGCGCAAAATACTGCTTGGCGCGCTCGGCGGGCATGGAGCCCTCCTCGATATCGGCCTTTACATAGGGCAGCGAGAACAGCCCGGTAAGAAAACCAATAAAGCCGATGAGCAGCACAAAGATGGCGCCCAGCGAATCGAGGTGGAACCACAGGCCAAGAGCGCTCGCGGTTTCGCCGCTCATAAGGACGTCACCGGCCGTCATAATCGACAGCACCAGTACGGCTGCGACGGAGACCAGGTTGAGACCGGCAAACACGTTATAGGACGTGTTCTTGGGCAAAAACGCCATGACCAGCGAGAACACCAAAGGAGTCGCGAGCAGGGCGAGAATCAACGTTTCCATGGACTACCCCCTCAGCTCGGACAGGTCGCGCGCATCGAGCGAGTGGGAGTCGTCCCAAATGCGACGCACGACGATGGACATGATGATGACGGCAAAGATGGCGTCGGTGGCGATACCGATCTCGATGATCTCGGGAGCGGTGGGGGCCAAAAGCGCGAGCGTCACGTGGCTGCCGTTTTCCATAAGGCAGTATCCAAAGATCTGCTTCATGATGTTGCGCTGCGAGATGATGCAGGTGAGGCCCACAAAGAAGTGAGCGAAGCTAATAGCGAGCGCAGGCGTTGCGACCTCGGCCGTGGGCAGGCTGATCTGCGTCACGACGGCAAAGCAAATCGCGACCTCGACGGCGATGATGCAGATGGCCCACGCGGGCTTAAGGCCAGCCTTGAGCGATGCGTCGCTCGGCTCGCCCATCTTCTTGTATGCGCGGTTGAGAATGTAAGGGACCAGGACGACCTTGGTGATAAAGGCAGATCCAGCCCACATAAGCAGCTCCTGCGCACCGGTGGTGGCACCGAGCGTAGCGAGCAGTCCCACGAGCACCAGTGACTGCACCGCATACCAGCTGATGGCGTGCTTGATGTTCTTTGAGACGACCACCATGGTGGACGTGACGATCAGAAGGCCGCCAAGGATGTTGACGATCGAATAACCCATGTCGTTCTACCTCCTAACCGATCCAGCTGGCCGAAAGCGGGCCGCTGACGATAACCATGATGATGAGCACGATGAACACGAACGCCATCGCGCGGGGAAGCGGGGCTCCCGCAGCGACCTCGTCGCTCGGCTCGCCGGGCAGGCAATAGCCCATCCACTTAAGGAACCAGGCAAAGGTGGCGACGGTCTCGGCGACCATAATGCACACGAGCACCAGGATCGCGACGTTGCCGGCACCCACGGAAAAGCCGCCGGCGATGATCTGGAACTTCGAGAAGAACGTGTTCATGGGCGGCACGCCGGCAATGGCGAGCGCCGCGACACCAAAGCCCACGCCCGAGATCGGGTACTTCTTTACGATGCCGCGAAGCTTGGGCAGCATACGCGTGCCGAGCGTAAAGGAGAACGAACCGGCAATCAGGAAGAACAGCGTCTTGGCGAAAGCGTGGTTAAAGATGTGGCACACGGCGCCATCAAAGGCCAGCTGGCTGCCAAAGACCGAAAGGCCCAGACCAAAGAACACATAGGAGAGCTGGGCGATCGTGGAGAAGGCCAGCAGACGCTTCATGTCCTTTTGCGGCAGGTACATAAGGAAACCAAAGAGCATGGTGACCATGGCGTCGATAATGGCGACCCAGCCCACGATCTCGGGAATCTCGCCGGCAGAGACGAGCGCGCGTGCGAACACGCACACGCCGACCTTGACCATCGAGGCACCATGCAGGTAGGCCGAAACAGGCGTCGGCGCTTCCATGGCCGAAGGCAGCCACATGTACATGGGGACCTGTGCGGACTTGGCCCAGGCCGCAAACAGCACGAGCAAAAGGACGATAGCCTTGAGCTTGGTGTCGAGGCCGGCAATCGCGGTGATGGCGAAGGTGCCGGTGTGGGCAAACACGATGGCGGCGCCCAGATACAGGCCGAGCGCACCGATATGCGTGATGATCAGGGCCTTCATGCCGGCCTTCTTGGCCGTAGGCGTCATGTAGTAGCTAATGAGGCCCCAAGAGCACGCACCCGTGATCTCAAAGAACACGAGCTGGCCCAAAAGGGTCGAGCTGTACACGAGGCCGGCCATGGCGCCGATAAAGGTCGCGAGGTACGCGTAGAAGCGACGACGCGGTGCGTCGGGATGCTCACGGTTATTCTCGCTCATATAGGGAATCGAATAGATCACGACAAGCAGGCCGATACCCACAAAGGCGGGCGCGAGCAGCGTGCTCATGCGATCGAAGGTGAATCCCATAACGAGGGTCTGCCCAAACGAGATCAGGGGGACCTGCGTGTCGGGCATGCCGGCGCCAGCGAAATTCGCGGCGAGGACGATGGTGCAGACCGTCGAGACGGCGGCACCCAAAACGCTGAACCACTTGGCGTACGGACGGGGGAACAGGGCGACGAGCACCGAAGCCACCATCGGGGCCGCGATAGCGACCAAGCCGAGAAGGGACAGACTGACTGCAAATGACATTGTTTCTCCCTTCTCCTACACGCCGACGACCACGAAGACAAACGCCAGAACGGCGATGCCCACGACGGCCCAGGTCTGATTGCCAAGCACCTTAAAACGCGAGCGCGAGCAGGAGTTCTCGATCACGCCGCATACGACAAAGTCGATCAGGCACTTCACCAGGAAGATGACTGCGCCCAGAACGGCGGCGGCGCCCACGGTCGCGGGCTCGCCCCAGGGGACGAAGATCGCGCAGAACCAGGCGACGACCAGGACCTGCTTCATGGACATGGCGAGCTTGGCCATCGCAAGCGACGGGCCGGAAAGCTCGGCGAGCGGACCCTCCTGAAGCTCCTGCTCGGCCTCGGCCTGATCAAACGGCAGCTTGCCGAGTTCCATGTAGCAGGCAATCGCAAAGGCGATGCCGGCGAGGATCACGGCGACCGGCGCGTCGACGGCGCCCGTCATGATGTGCTGACCCATGGTGGCGATGTCGGTGGAACCGCACACCAGGGCGGCGGCAAACAGCGCCAGCAGCATGGACGGCTCGATGAGCACGCTCATGAGCAGCTCGCGGACGCCGCCGATACCGGCGTAGGCGTTGGACGAATCCACGCCGCAAAGGGCGAAGAAGAAGCGGGCGAGCGCCAGGCTGTACATGATGGTGATGGCGTCACCAAAGACCGGGATGGGGCTTTGCGCCGTAAAGAGCGGCAGGCCCATCGCGAGCATAAAGGCGACGGCGAAGAACAGCGGCGGCATAATGCGCAGCGCAAAGCTCGCGTCCTCGCTCTGGGACTCGGGACGCGCAAAGAGCTTGGCCAGGTCGCGGTAGTCCTGCATGATGCTGGGGCCGCGACGGTTGTGCATCTTGGCGCGGATCACGCGACCGAGACCGGAGAAGAACGGCGCGACGGCCATAACGACCACGCCCTGCAGAACGGCAAGTACGATGTTGTTCATGCTCTCCCCTCCTTAACCCATTTGCACGGCGAGCACGAGGAACACCACGAGTGCCGCGACGATGTAGCAGATATAGATGCTGTAGTTGCCGCCCTCGAGCTTAGTCGCGAGGTCGGCGAGCTTCTCGACACCCTTATGCGGGGCATCGACGAGAACCTTGTCGGGTACGGGCTCCACAGCCTCGGCCACACCGGTGAGCTTCTGGAAGAAGTGCGCGATGGACCAGCAGACGGCCGTGCAGCGGTCGCGCAGCGTGTAGAGCGGCTGCATAAACCAGGACACCTCGGAGGCAAAGGTCGTGGCTACGACAGGCATATGCTCGTTGGGAGCATAGCCGCATGCCCACGGCTGGGACTTCTGCACCTTGCCGACGGTCTTGAGCTTGCGATAGCCGCAGGCAAGGCCGACGAGCACCACGAGCGCAATAGCGATCGCGGGCGTGGAGGTGGCAGCGCCGGAGTATTGGTTCATGAGCTCCATGCCCTCGGCGGCAAATACGCCACCGTACGGATGCAGCACGGACGCGGCGACATCGACCAGCACGGGCGCGATCACGGGAGCGCCAATGCCCAGCACGACGCAGATGGCCGCGAGCAGGCCCTGCGCAAACACCATGGGGGCGGGAACCTCCTTGGCATTGGCCGCGGCCTCGGAGCGGGGCGCGGAGGCAAAGGAGACGCCATAGGCCTTGACGAAGCACGTGACAGCCAGCGCGCCGGTAATGGCAAGCGCGACGGCAGCGAACACGGCCACGATCATGACGGCCTTGTCGCCCTGCATGGCGGCGTTAAACAGCGACTGGTAGGTAAACCACTCGGACACAAAGCCGTTGAAGGGCGGGATGGCCGAGATGGCAAGCGCGCCAACGAGGAAGCAGATGGCCGTTGCCGGCATACGACGGAACAGACCGCCCATCTTCTCCATATTGCGCGTACCCGTGGAGTACAGCAGCGCACCGGCGCCCAAGAACAGCTCGCCCTTAAACATCGCGTGGTTAAACGTGTGGTAGAGGGCGGCCATCAGAGCCAGGACGGCGATGCCGACCGAGTCGAGCGCCATGGCGGCCATGGAGGCGCCGACGCCGAGCAGAATGATGCCGATGTTCTCGACGGAGTGATAGGCCAGCAGGCGCTTGATGTCATGCTCCTGCAGGGCGAAGGCCACGCCGAGGACCGACGAGATCGCACCGAAGACCATGACCATAAGGCCCCACCAGACCTGAACGCCCGAGGCGGAGAGCAGGTCGAGGCCCACCTTGAGGATGCCGAAGATACCGATCTTGATCATGCCGCCGGACATGAGGGCCGACACGTTGGACGGCGCCTCGGGATGTGCCTTGGGCAGCCAGCCATGCAGCGGGATGATACCGGCCTTGGCCCCAAAACCAAAGAAGGCGAGCACGAAGCACACGGATGCGACCGCGGGGCTAAACTGCGTGGCGCGGAAATCCGCAAAGGCAAACGAGCCACCGGCGAAGTTGGTCATGGTGAGGAAGCTCGCCATGATGAGCACAAAGCCCACGTGCGCGATCACAAAGTAGAGCCAACCGCCATGGATGGAGTTCTCGTTCTCCTCGATCACGACCAGGAAGTACGAGGTCAGCGACATGAGCTCAAAGGCGACCAGGAACCAAAACACGTTGTCGGCGGTGATGACGAGCATCATGGACGCCACGAAGGTGTTAAAGAAGAAGCCGGCGCGGCCCTTTTTGCCCGGGTACTCATCAAAGTAGTTGAGACCGTAGATCGAACCGGCAAACGCGAGCACCGAGATGAGCGCCACGAACAGGCCGGACAGCTGATTGAGCAGCAGCTGGAAATGGGCAAACGGGAAGAACACGATGGTGTCGACCGACGTGACATCGCCCAGCACGGCCTGGATACCGGCCACAAACGACAGCACGGCCGCGACGGCGCCGATAAGGCAGCCGGCGGTCTTGGCGGCGTTATCGGCCTTGATCAGCAGAACCGAGGCGAGCGCACCGATGCACGAGACGGCAAGCGATGCGATAAACAGCGTCATGCTATCCATTGTTTACGCTCCCTTCTGCTTTCTCGGACAGGCCCTGGGCCACAGCGGTAACGTCGACGACCGGACCGTTTTCGATCGAGCGCAGGCGCTTGGCCTCGTCGAGCTCGCGATCGGCCGCGCCTCCCATGACGGTCAGTGCCTTGGTGGGGCACGCCGCCACACAATGCGGGCCGTCCGGATCGAAGGCGCACAGGTCGCACTTGATAGCGCAGGTGTACTGGCCAGGAGCCCACGTAAGCAGGCTGCTCAGGGACTTAGGATACGAAGGCGTCGGGTCGCACATGCCTGCGACACCGGCGATAGACGTGCCATCGGGATGGATGGCTCCGAAGGGGCACGCGATGGCGCACAGCCTGCACCCGATGCACTCCTGCTCCTTGACGTGGATGCGATCGCCATCGTGCTCGATGGCATTCACCGGGCAAACCTCGGCGCAGGGGGCACCCTCGCAATGGTGGCAGGCAAGGGCGGCCGAAATACCGCCGGTCTTCACGAGCGCCAGGCGCGGCGTATCCTGAAGACCCTGCATCCGGTGGGCGTCGGCACAGGCGGACTGGCATGTTCCGCAGCCGATGCACCTCTCCGGGTTGATGTCGATGAAGCGGTTCATCCCCACTTCCTTTCAAAATAACGGGCCGGGCTCCCGAACGTACGGGACGCCCGGCCCAAAAAGCCAACGAGAACGGGACTACACGATTTGATTCACGTGCGTCTCGTCGTCGAACTTGGCGGCGCCAGGCTCAACGTCCTGGGGAGCGGCGGCGTCCACCAGAGCCTGCTTGAGCTCGGTGTACTGACGCTCGACCTCGCCCTCGGCCCAGACCTGGTCGGCGATAGCGTCGACCTGGCAGGCGGAGAACTTGTCCTCGGGCGTGTGCGAGACCGGGTCGACCTTGTGCATGGTCAGCTCGTTGCACTTGCCGATCCACCACTGGTAGGTCATATAGACCGTGCCCTTGTTGATACGGTCGCTCACGTCGGCGCGGCTGTATACCTGACCGCGGCGGCTGTGAATCGAGACGATGTCGCCGTTCTTGATGCCGCGCGCCTGGGCGTCCGCGGGATTCATGCGGACAAAACCAGGCTCATCGGCAAGCAGCGCCAGCGTCTTGCAGTTGCCGGTCATCGAACGGCAGCTGTAGTGGCCGACCTCGCGGACGGTGCACAGAATGAGCGGGTACTCATCGTCGGGAAGCTCGGAGGGCGCCTCCCAGTCGTGCGCCATCAGGTTGGCGCGGCCGTCCTTGGTGGTGAACTTGCCACCAGCGAACATGTCGGGCGTACCGTGGTCGTTCACATCGGTGCTCTTGACCGGCCACTGGGCGTAACCGCCCTCGGGAGCCATCTTCTCGTAGGTCGCGCCCACAAAGTTGGGGCACAGGCTAATGCACTCGTTCCAGATCTGCTCGGTGTTGTCGTAGTGCATGGGGTAGCCCATGCGCGTGGACAGGTCCGCGAAGATCTCCCAGTCGTGGCGGCACTCGCCCTTGGGCGGAACGGCCGCGTCAAAGTGCTGGAAGCTACGGTCGGATGCGGTAAAGACACCCTCGTGCTCGCCCCAAGAGGTAGCGGGCAGGATGACGTCGGCGAGCATGGTCGTCTGCGTCATAAAGATGTCCTGGCAAATGAACAGATCCAGCTCGGAGAGCGTCTTGCGCATACCGGCCGAATCGGGCTCGGTCTGCACCGGGTCCTCGCCGTAGTTGTAGAAGCAGTGCACCTTGCCCTCGTCGACCAGGTGGCCCAGATCGGTGAGCTTGTAGCCCTCCTCGAGCGGGAGCTTTTCCTCGGGCACGCCCCAAGCTTTGGCAAACTTGGCACGCACTGCGGGGTCGGTGACTTTCTGGTAGCCAGGGTACAGGTTGGGCAGCATGCCCATATCGCAGGAGCCCTGGACGTTGTTCTGACCGCGCACGGGCGCGAGGCCGGAATTGGGTTTGCCGATCTGGCCGGCAACGCAGGCGATGGAGGCGATGGTGTGCACCGTCTTCAGGTTCTGCTTCTGCTGGCATACGCCCATGCCCCAGCCAATGATGGCAGAGGGCTTCGCCGTGGCGTACATCTCGGCAGCTTGGTGGATCAGCGCGGGCTCGACACCCGTGATGTCCTGTACAGATTCGGGAGTGTAGTTCTTGATGGTCTCCCACCACTCGTCAAAGCCGTTCGTGTGCTCGGCGACGAATTCCTTGTCGTAGAGGCCATCGTTGACCAAGCAGTTGGCAAAGGCGTTGAGGAACGCGACGTTGCAACCGTTCTTGATCGGAAGGTAGAGATCGGCGATACGCGCGGTTTCGATATGGCGCGGATCGGCGACGATGATCTTGCAACCCTTTTCTTTGGCTCGCACGATACGCCTTGCGACGATGGGGTGCGAATCGGCAGGGTTATAGCCGAAGAGGAAAATGCAGCCCGCATCCTCCATACCGGGGATGGAGCATGACATGCAACCTGAACCAACCGTGTCCATCAGACCGAGGACAGTAGGGCCGTGTCAAGTACGGGCGCAGTTGTCTACGCTGTGGGTGCCGATGCACGCACGCGTAAACTTCTGCATGACGTAGTTCGCCTCATTGCCGCCGCCTCGCGAAGAGCCGGTGGTCATGACAGCGTTAGGACCATATTCGTCAATTATGGCCTGCATCTTAGATGCGGTGAAATCCAGTGCCTCGTCCCAGCTTACGCGCTCAAGATCCGCGCCCTTGGTGCGGCGGATCATCGGGTGCAGTACGCGAGGAGTCAAGATCTTGGTGTCGTTGATGAAGTCATAGCCGCTCATGCCCTTAAGGCACAGCTCGCTCTGGTTGGTGATGCCGTTGAGCGGTTCGGTGCCCACGACCTGGCCGTTTTGGACCAAGAGGTTAAACTGGCAACCGGCACCGCAGTACGGGCAGATCACTTTATGCTTCTCCATGACACCCTCCTTCCTTTTTCTGCTACCGATTACTCGGTACTAATTTGACAATCATTGGGCTTGTCGCCCGACGCTTACGCCTCGTTTTCGATGGTGGCGCGGGCACGCTCGGCAGTCAGCTCCGCCAGGCGCTCCTCGTCTACCAAGGTGAGGCCCTTGGTCGGGCACGCCTCGGCGCACGCCGGACCGCCGGGACGGTCCACGCACAGGTCGCACTTGAGCACGAAGCTCTTAGTCTGCGAACCCACGCGCACGTCACCCATCAAGACGGGGACCTGCGTGGTCGCCACGCTCACGGCGCCAAAGGGGCATGCCATGACGCAGCTCTTGCAGCCGATGCAGTTGTCCTCGTTGACGCCGATGCGATGGTTCTTTGGATCAAAGAACAAGGCGCCCGTAGGACAGGCCTTCGCGCACGGGGCATCCTCGCAGTGATGGCAAGCCACCGGTGCGGAGATCTCGTACGTACGCGTCACGCGCAGGCGCGGCGCGGCGATGTTACCGGGGATGTCGTGCGCCTCGATACACGCCGCCATACAGGTTTGACACCCAATGCAGCGCGAAGAATCGGCTACGACTCGCTTATTACCCATGTTGTTCACTCCCTCCTGAATCCCTTGTCGGAGAGACCCTGTCGACATTGACCCAAGCCGCCCGTGGCCTGGCATCGACGTATCGAATGCATACGGCGAAACATGCACTCGGTAGAGTTTCTCCAACGATATACAGGTTAAATATACGCAGTTGCAGGGGGCAAACTTGAGCATAGGCCCTGCAATACGAGTGTATTGCAGGGGTTTGGGCTGGTTGGGATTATTCTCTGGAAGCTATAAAGGCGAGTGTATTACACGCGTACGCCCAAGAAAGATTTCACGCTCATTTCTGAAGGATGTAGTACGTTTGTAATATCGTTTATACTCAATTACTCTAGTGCAATAAAGTAGTGGTTGTAAGATTGGCTATTATTAGCCGTTGCTGTATATGACTATTCATATTGCACGCTCATTAAGGGAGGCCAGTGATGTCATCGACTCAAAAACGAGCCATCCTGCAGGTGCGCATTCGCGAGGAAGACAAGCAACATGCCGAGCGTCTCTACGACGCCATGGGCACATCGCTCGCCGAGGCCGTCCGTCTTTTTGTCGCGCAGAGCATTTTGATGCGAAAGCTTCCCTTTCAGCCGGTCGCCGTGCGCTCAAAGGACGGCACCGCCGCCTATGGATCGCTCAAAGCATATGGTGACCCCAATCGCCGTGCCGAGGAGCGCAATGCCTGGATTGAGTACCTTGCCACGGAAAGCGACGATTCGATTTTGGGTCCCGAGGAAGTAGATATCCATGAGTAGCACCATCATCGACGAGACCGTCATCCTACGCTACCTGCTTGACGACGACGAAGTTCTGTCACCTCGCGCTGCCAAGGTCATCGCCACACGCACCGCTCGCGTCTACCCCGAAATCATCACGCGCGTCGCGGTCACGCTGCGCGACGTCTATAAGGTTCCCCGCGTTGAGATTGCTACGGCCATGAGAAGGCTGCTCGATGACGTCATGGTCGACGAGCCCACCGTTGTCGCCCTTGCCATCAAACTCTTCGGCAAGACCCATATGGACTTTACCGATTGCCTCCTCGCGGCCCGAACCGCCATCTACAACGATGATGTCGTGAGCTTTGGCAAGCCCATCATCCAAGGCACGATCGATTACCGTCGCAAGCGCCAAACCGCAGCCGAAACCCGCGACCGCGCCGCCGAAGCCCGCAGCCGAAGCACCGACTCCACCATCGACAAGCTCCGTCACCGCCCCCGCAGCTAACCCCATCCGCATCTGAGTTGCGGTGAAATAGTTCCTGGTTTTAGGCTTATTCGAGCTTTTCAGGAACTATTTCACCGCAACTTTCTGTAAGGGTGGTTTTTAGTGCCGCCGAGGGGCACTAATCAACCGTTTGCCGATATGTTTGGCTCCGACTCATGACTCTGACCTGCCCCGTCAAGCTTTTGGTCAGTTCATGGCAAGGTCTGGCGGACCAAATATGGGATAGCGTAGTGCCATTCACTCCCCCTCGAGACCATGGGGTCGAAAATGAGTCATGATAAACGCTGTTCCAAAATCGCAAGCAGAGCTATTCTTCCGGTTATTCGAGGCCCATCATGGCGGGCATCTGTTTGTAGCTACCAAAAAATGGGATGAACGCTGTGCCTACGCGCTCATGCAAAAAGAGATGATTATTCGACTCTACAACCATGTCTACGCTGATCCCGCGTATTGGAATGACCTCGGCGTCGAAGATCGCATCTTTCAATTGGCATCCGCTATTGCGGTCGTTGAACCGGATGCCGTGTTTTGTGGAGCAACGGCGGCACTGCTCTATGGCGTCGGTTCTGCATATTCCCTTCTCGACAAGGTGCAAGTGCTGCTGCCGCGTTCCACCAGACGCGATATGTACGAATTCGTTGAATACCGACGCTGGCGGGCGGGCAACGTATGGCAGCTCGGCCCGTTTACGTTAACGGATCCATATCGCACGGTGGTCGACATCGCCCGAACGAGCGCTTTTCGATATGCACTAGGCTATGTCGACGGGCTGGCTCGTGAGTACGGTGTCGAGCGTGAAGAATTGCGTGCATATGCACAAGCGAACTGCCGCGGACTGCACGGCATTGCGCGCGCATTTAACGTTTTTGAACACATGGATGGCAGATCGGATAACGGTGGAGAATCCGAAGCACGGGCGGCAATGATTCTGGCGGGAGTTGCCACTCCCGAACTTCAGGTTGAAATCACTCGACCGGGAAACGCCGGCTATTATTTGGCAGATTACGGCTGGCAGATGCCAAACGGCTCTTGGATGCTGGCTGAGCTGCATGGACTAGGCAAGTTTGAGGACGATGCCCAAAATGATCCGGAACATACTGCGGCAAAAACCTATCGAGATGCCCTCATGCGCGACGCGAACCTGCGTGCCATGGGCCACAACGTCATTCATTTCAAGCTCTCAGACACCTACGATGTCAAAGCGTTCGGCTCCATGATGCGCGGCTACGGTATACCAACCACAAAACCCTACGCAGACTCCTGACCGGCTGACCCCATCTTCTCGACAACAGAACCCATCATCGAACCAGCCCGCTCGGCCTCAATAAGTTGCGGTGAAATAGTTCCTGGATAACAGCTTTTGTGGCTAATCCAGGAACTATTTCACCGCAACTTAGGAGGGGATGTGGGATCCCAGACATGTATATGAAAACGGCTCTGGCGCCAAATGGAGCCAAAGCCGTTAAAACTATCCTATGGAGCGGGCGACGGGAATCGAACCCGCGTCATCAGCTTGGAAGGCTGGGGTTCTACCATTGAACTACGCCCGCAAGATATGGTCGGGACGACAGGATTTGAACCTGCGACATCCTGCTCCCAAAGCAGGCGCGCTACCAAACTGCGCCACGTCCCGAAGGTGTTGAGCAGCTAAGGTCTAAACCTTGCGTGTCCCAAAGCGAAGGAAATTATAGGGGAGACTCCCCGCCTGTGCAAGCATTGATGCCTTAGCTCCTCGAATGTGCAACAAAACGACTATGGAGCAGGCCAATCACAAACGCCACCACGGCAACCGGCGCCCAAGCGGCACCGATATCCGCCAGCGGCAGCACATCAAACGGCAGCCACGCGCCCGCAAAGAACGCATCGCGGACCGAGGTGATCACGCTCTGCACGGCAACCACGCCGCCGACCCAGACCCACACCTGCGGATGGGCGTCGCAAAAGCCGTGCACCAGGCCCATCAGCACCAGCACGATGGCAACGGGATACAAGGCGTTGAGCATAGGCACCGAGAACATAAGAATCACGTCGAGGCCCACGTTGGAGAGCACGCACGAAAACGCCGCGAACACAAAGGCGAGAACCGCAAAGGGGCGGCGCATGGCCTCCTCGGAGGCCTCCGCTCCCCCTTCGACCACATACGTCTCGCAGAAGTAACGCGAGCAGCAGCTGATAAGGCCAATGCACACGTTCATGCAGGCTAGGAAGAAAATCGCAAAGACGACAACCGTGCCAGCAAGACCAAAGTGCATGGAGGCCGAACGCGCAAGGATGGCGGCGCCGTTGGTAGCGTCGGGCATCACGGTGCCGAGCTGCATACCGGCAAGGCCCAAGCCGCAGTAGATGAAGGCCATAAGCACGCCTGCGATCACGCCGGAACGCGAAATCTCGAAGGCCACGCGCTTGTCATCGGTAACACCCAGCTCGTGGATGGTCTCGGCGATGATGATGCCGAAGGCGAGCGACGCGAGCAGGTCCATGGTCTGATAGCCAGTCAGAAAGCCCTGCACGGCGGCGCCTGCATCGTAGGGAGCCTGAGGCGCGGCAGCCGGTCCCAGCGGCGAGATCACGGCAGCACCCACGACGAGCACGATGAGCGCAATGAGCGCGGGGCCCGTAATGCGACCGAGCACGCGTGTGATGACACCCGGGCGCAGCGTGAGCGCAAACGCGACGACGAAGAACCCGATTGCAAACACCAGACGTGCCGTGCCGAGTGAAACACCCTCGGGTAGCAGCGGCACCAGCATTTCGAACGCCGTAGAGCTTGTGCGCGGAATGGCCAGGCACGGACCGATGGCCAGGTAGACCGCCGCAACGAAGAATTCGCCAAACTTGGGGTGCACGCGGCCGGCAAGCTCGCGCGCCGTTCCGGCAAGCGCTACGGCGATAAAACCCATGACGGGCAGACCGATAGCGGCAATCAAAAAGCCGATCATGGCAAGCGGCGTGGCCGTGCCGGCCTGAAGTGCCAGCAGCGGCGGAATGATGAGGTTACCGGCGCCAAAGAGCATCGAGAACAGCGCAATGCCGACGGTAACAACATGGTCGGAACGCAGACCGCGCGGGGCGGATGAAGCCATAGGCACACCTTTCGGGTCGAAACAAAAACGGGACGGGCAAAAGACCCGTCCCGCAAGTATATACGCTCTAGCAGGCTAAATCGCGCAAAGCGTCAATCGCAGTATCGACTTCTTCGTCCGTGTTGAAATACCCAAACGAAAAGCGAACGACACCCTGGCGCTCGGTCCCGAGCGCGCGGTGCATGAGCGGAGCGCAATGGGCGCCGGGACGCGTCGCAATCCCCCACCCTTGCATGAGCGCGTCCGAGATCTCGGCCGAATCGATATCACCCACGTTGAGTGAGACAATCGCCGAGCGCACGGGCTGGTCAAACGCACCGTAGAGCGCAATGCCGGGGATTTCGCGAACACCGGCGAGGAAGCGCTCTGCAAGCGAGCGCTCGTGGGCAGCAATCGCCTCGACCCCACCTTGGGCCTCGATAAAGTCGAGACCTGCAGAAAGTCCCGCGATGCCGTGACCGTTGAGCGTGCCCGCCTCGAGGCGCGTGGGCCACTCAAGTGGCTGCAGTGGGTCAAAGCTGTGCACGCCCGTGCCACCCATGGCCCACGGAGCCACGTCAATGCCCTCCGCCACGGCCAGGCCGCCGGTGCCTTGGGGTCCCATGAGCCCCTTATGGCCGGTAAAGCACACAACATCGAGCCCCATGGCATCCATGTCAATCTTCACCGTACCGGCAGACTGCGAGGCGTCGACGATCACCAGCGCACCTGCCGCATGGGCCATGGCGGCCACGCGCGCGATGTCGACCGCGTTGCCGGTCACATTGGAGGCGTGCGTCACCACCACGGCACGCGTGCCCGGCGTGACCAGCTGCTCGAGCTCGTCGTAGTCGAGCACGCCGTTCGCGTCGCAGCCCGCATGCTCAACGGTCACGCCCTGCTCTGTCGCCAGGCGGTTAAGCGGACGCAGCACGGAGTTATGCTCGAGCACCGTCGTGACCACACGGTCGCCGGGGCGCACCACGCCATTGATGGCGGTATTGAGCGCCGCGGTGGAGTTGGGCGTAAAGCACACACGGTCTGCCCTCGGGCAACCCAGCAAGCGCGCAAGCTTGGCGCGGCAGCCGTGGATGGTACGCGCCGCATCGAGCGCACCCGACGTGGCACCGCGCCCAGCATTGCCGAGCGAGCACATCGCCTGCGTCACGGCATCGATGACCGTCTGCGGCTTGTGCATGGTCGTCGCCGCGTTATCCAGGTAGATCATCGCACGACCTCCCACATATCAATCACGGTATAGCCCTCGGTGGGAACGCCCGCCGCGGCAAGCTCGGCGCGCAGCAGGTCCTCATCCGAAGGCAACGCCTTCCACGCCAGACCGCAGCCGGCAGCGACCTCCCCGGGCACGGGAATCGTTCGCCCGGGAAGGCCGCGCTCGATGCAAAGGGACTCGCAGCCCATGGCGGCCGCCGTGGTGGGAAACGTGATGACAAGCGCCGGGCGCTTTTCCCTCATGGCAACTCCAACCAATACGCTACGGGCGCACGACGCGCACGGCCTGCTCCATCTTCTCCACGATCACGTACATGTTGGTGACCTCGCCCACCGCAAGCTGGTCTTTAATGCCATAGTGGTCCAGGCAGGTACCGCAGGTGAGAATCTCGACGCCCTGCTCGGCCAGACCCTTCAGGTCGTCGAGCACCGGCGAGCCCTCAACGGTGAGCTTGGCGCCGCCGTTGTAAAACAGCATGGTCGCGGGCAGCTCCTCCTGCTGCGTCACGGCAAAGATAAACGCCTTCATGAGCTTGTGGCCCAGCTCGTCGTCGCCACGGCCCATGCAATCGGTGTAGACGGAAATGACGAGCTTGCCCTTGCCGGCGTTGGCGTCGCAGAAGGCAGCGCCATCCTGCTCGGGATCGGCCACGGCAACGGCGCCAGAAGTCGCCACGGTCACGTGCCACTCGGCGTCAGAAACCTTCTCGACCGAGGCCGTGCAGCCCTTCTCCTGCGCCATCTTGGAGATGTTCTTGACGGCGATCTCGTTATCGACCGAGGTCACCACGGCACCCTCGCCGTCAAGCTGTTTGAGTGCCTTAAGCGTCTTGACGACGGGCAGCGGGCAGGCATCGCCCATGGCATTGACTTCAATCTTGGTAGACATAGCAAAATCCTTTCGAAAGAACCGTTCTAGAGAACGGTAAACAGTTACATAAACGTGCGGGCTAGCGAACAACGCGAACGGCAGGACCGCCCGGCACCGGCTCGCACACGCGACCGACGGCGGCGGCGATACGTCCTTCGGCATGCAAACGGCGCGCAAGCTCATCCACATCCGCCGCGGGCGCCGCGATGAGCAAACCACCC